>CAYFTY010000007.1:0-21867 GCA_964346045.1 uncultured Bradymonadales bacterium
TGACCATGGTCGGTACAGGATCAGAAGTAGGTCGAACCCGAGTGCCAGTCCGATTGGGGATGCCAGAAGAACATCAGGCTTCCGTCGCTGATCGTGTTGATGACTTGGTCTGAGATGTCGCGGTCGATGGCCGGACAACCCCAGGTCGGCGTCACCCAGCCGTCTCGCTCGACGATCTGGGGATGATTTCCATTCCAGGGATGAACGACGATAAAGCGCTCACGCACTTTGTCGTTATAGCCGGGCTCGAGTCCATCGAGTCGCAGTGAGTATCCGAAGTCACCCTCGTAGGTCTCGGCGGTGCGAATCATGCCGAGGCTCGACTGGTGGCTACCCGGAATATTCGAAAAGAGCGTCGAGTATCCCAGGTCTTCCTGGTCGATGGAGGCTTCTCCATGCGCAACCGTGAGGTGATAGAAAAGCACGCCTGTCGCAAGGTGCACAATCCACTGGCGACGCTCACTCGAATGCATCGAAAAATCGCTGATTGTATATTCGAGTCGGCTCGTCTCGTCTCGCAACCATGCGGTCGAGAAGGCGTTCAGCGCATCCTCGGCGAGCTGTGGGTCGATGCCGAGATCGACCAGGTCGGCGGGGGTGACGAGATTGAATGCCAGCTCGTAGCCGCCGGCGTATTCGATACCTTCTGCGTCGACCCAGGTGTCGGCCACGACCCAATAAGTGCCGGGTTCAAGCCAGGCGGCGGACGTGAAATGTCCACGGTCCATGCAGCTTTCGGCGCTCTCTTCGAGTAGCAGATGCACGTCGACATCGACGTCGATATCTTCGCTCACGACTTCGACGGCAAAGAGGCCGGGTTCGTTGATTTCGATGCGATAGAGTCGTTCGGGGCCGCTCTCATCGATATCCGGTGCGCAGTCGTAACGGTCCCAATCTCGAGGCCCCTCGACGGTCGTATCGAAAACGGTCGTCGGAAATTCTGCGATGCAGCGACTCTCTTCGGTGCAGGGCTCGGGCTCTTCTATGGGCTCGGGCTCTTCTATGGGCTCGGGTTCGACTTCGGTCTCTTCGCGCTCCTCCCCGGCGGGCGGCTCGACCGGGTCCTGCGCCTCGGGCGACGGGTCGGCCTGATCAGCAATGTTTCGAACCTCTTCGGGCTCGACATGCGGATCAGCGTCTGAGCTGCATGCCATCGAGGCGAGAGCAAATAAAACGACCAACGTTGCGTATATCGAAGATGTTTTCATGCAGGTGTTCATACCACCCGGAGACCTCTGCGTTCAAGCGAATTGGATGTATGACCAATTCTTTTTGGGCGCCGGTTGCTGCTCGGGGAATGGCTTCGGCTGCATGCCGAAGGCCTCGATGCTTCCTGAAACCGCTGGGCCTCTTTGTCATAGATAGTCCACATGTAGAGTCGGTCGTGACCCGCTGCCTGCACTTCGAGCGTTGCCGAATCCACGTCTCCTTCGGGAGTCCAGGTAACGTAGGTGATCTGGTCTCGAGAGTCGCTCTATGAAGAGTGTGCCGGAATCGTCGCGCTCGAAGGGACCTTGAACCTCTCCACGCCAGCGACCGTGCATGCCCTTGCCAGAGGACCAAGACAGACCTCCGCGATGTTTGCGGGAGCCCGCATACTGGGGCCGCCTGACTGGCTGAAAGATGAAGACCTTTTGGGGAGAGTTCTTGATGCAATTCGACGAGAACTTTGTTTTTGTGAACCTTGGCCATTCGGGCATCATGTACGTAGTCGAAGACTCGGCCTTCTGGCAGTGCTATTCATGAGAACCCAAACAATCTAGAGAACGATAGGCGAGCGATGAGATTTGGAGGAGCCTTAGAAAAAGCGATCGACAACGACGACGCAGATGCGGTCAACGCGGCGGTGGCGTCAGGTGAAGAGGTCAGCCAGACGGCCGTAAATTACGCGTCGACGAACGACGAAGCAAGAGCATTGCGGGCATTGCTCGAGCATGTCGACGAGGTCGGCGCGAGCGCCTCTCGACGAGGTTCCGCAGGCCATTAAGCTTGAGCCTCAGAATCGGCCAGCGATTCCGACGGTCGCTCCGCCATCCGTGGGCGCCAGGCTCAAACCTGTCACCTCAGTGCTCGCCGTCAGGTGGTATCCTAGAATGCCTCCTCCCAGAGTCGCTGCAGTGAATGTCGAAAACGCGGCAACGGAGGCGACTGTGGTATCCTGATCCGCCAAAGAAACTGCTACAATGGCCCCGACGGTTCCCCCTACGACGGTTCCTGCGAGTGTGCCGAGGTACTTGCCATCGCCCCCGCTGGCCGAACCCGCGAGTTGGATTCCGACCGACGTTCCCAGACCTAATCCGAAAGTTCCACCTATAATGGCACCGCCAAGACCACAAAAATCTCCTGCATCATCGCTAGAACACGCCAAGCCGGCGCTGATAAACGCTCCGATGAATAAGCCTCCTCCCCCTCCTAAGACGCCTCCGAGCGATTGCCAGGCGATGGTGCCGCCGTCCCATCGGGTCCAGGTGACATAAGGGGTGTTTTGCGGTGACGATTCGACGTTTGCTTCGGTCGAGTCCGTGTTTTCGCCACCTCCGGTTTCGGCGTGGGCCGATGTGCCGAGGCTTATCGCGGCGAGGAAGAGCATTGAGGCGAAAAGTAATTTGAAGGTCACGTTCATCATCACATCCTTTCAAAACAGACATCGTTAGTGTGATTGCGGCTTGGGTGGAGAGCTCTGCATTGTACGTGCCAGTCTATTCAGCAGGGTTCAGGACTGGTCTGCGAGCGATTTTGGGAGAGAGGTACTCCGCGGGTGGAGTAGTCGATGTCCTCCGAGACTTTATTGTAGTTTCCATGCTAAGATAGGAGGGAGCCAACCCTTGCGGCGTGGCATGCCGCCGAGGGGTCGGTCGAACCATGGAGCCCGGAGGAATTTCAGCCCTACGGCAGCGCCAGAAGCGACGTAAATCCGATGAACTCGAGTGAGTAATCAGCCTCGCTAAGAATGACCGGCACGACCTGTACAAAGAGCCGAAACGGCACGCCCTGAGCAAAAGTAGAGCGCGGTCAGCAGAACGTATTTCTGCCCTCGTTTGAGCGAGTGGAGCCGGGGTCTGATCGCCATCGTGGGTCTGAGAGTCCAACGTCAGCAGTAAAATGCCAACCGAAAATTACTCAGCTACGTCTCGCCCATGAAGTAGTCGACCGTCGAGTCCAGCTCGAAGCATCCCTGAAGCTCGCGCTCTGTGCTGCTGCCGGGAGCGCTGCCCGCGAAGACCCCGCACTTGTTGCTATCAGGGTAGAAGGTGATATCCGGCTCGTTCATGGTTGAGACGCAGAGGTACGCTAGCGTCGAGTCGGAGTCGTTCACGAGTTGATGGGCGTGGGCCTTGCCGCGGGGAAAGCTCACGAAATCGCCAGCTACGACACTCTTCGTTTCGTCGCCAACTCGAAGCACTCCTGAGCCTTCGAGGATGTAGATGGCCTCTTCATTGCCAAGATGTGCGTGACGGGGCCAGGCTGTCTTTCCCGGGCCAACCTCGTAGAGGCTCGCTCCCAGTTCCCGGGCACCCGCGGCCTCGCCGACCTTGTACCGCGTCGAGGCAAACCGACCGCGTTCGTGTTCGATGGGTTCGGTCCGTTCTTTCGATGCGATCTTCATGCGTCCTCCACTCTAAAAACTCGAGGTTCGATGGACCACACGACGTCTACACCTTTTTCGGGCCAACACGACTCAAGCTCGGCGATTCGGCTGGATGTGCGGGGATCGTAGCCCATGGCGCGTCTGAATCGTTCGAGCGCCGACCATGTTGCGCAGTAGCCCAGAATATCATCGGGCTGCGACCAGTGTGCTCGCGACTCGAACACGCCAAAGTCGACCTCCTCGAAAGGCACCGTAACCGCGGCGTACGCATCGGCGCTTAGGTGGACCCTTTCGTCCCAGTAGCCGCCCAGGACCTCGTTCGATAGATGGTCGAACCATTGCTGGACTCTCGGTTCTGAAAGCTGAGGTTGCTCGTAGCACCAGAACGCAAGTACGGCACCGTCTCTCGAGACCCTCGATACTTCGGCCCAGAATGCCTCACGATCCAACCAGTGGAGCGCGGTCGCGACGGTGATGAGGTCGAACGAGTCGGCGCGCAGCCCAGAGGACTCTGCCGCCGCTATACGAAAGGTTACATTGGCTGGCCCGTTGGCCCGTGAGAGTTGTTCTTCGCTCGTGTCGGTCGCGATGATGTGGTCAAAGTATTTGGCGAGCCCGCGGGCTGCCTGACCCGAGCCCGTGGCGCAATCCCAGGCTCGACCTGGGTGCGTTAGTGCGGCGAGTTCTTTCATCAACGCATCGGGGTAGGTTGGGCGATAGAGCGCGTAGGCTTCGGCGCCTTTTCCGAAATAATCTTCGTCGAATGTGTGGCTCATGGTTCCTCCTTGGTGGTGCATGAGTAGTTGACACATTTGAAGTATTCGTCAATATTTATCAATATATCAATGTATGGAGCTCAGATGAGCTGGTTGACGAGCGATGAAGCAACTGAACGATTGGGAATCGAGAGACAGACACTCTACGCGTACGTGAGTCGTGGGCTGGTGACGTCGCGAAAGGTTGGCGGTTCGAGGCGCAGCGAATACCTCGAGCAAGATATCGCGAAACTCGAGGCGAAGAAGCGCTGGCGCGGCTCACCCGAGAAGGCAGCCGAAGAGGCCCTCGATTGGGGGCCGCCGTCGATCGAGTCGTCGATCACCCTCGTTCGAGATGGCCGGCTCTTCTATCGTGGGGTCGCCTTCGAAGACCTTGCCGACGAGCGAATCGAGACCGTCGGTGCTCTCTTGTGGGACACTGACGAGCTCGCCGCCGAGTTGAGTTCGGCCGAGCGCTTGCCGCCTCACCGGCGCTCGATGGGCAGCGCGCTCCTCGATGCAGAAGCCGCTGATCCTGACGCGTGGGTTTTCGATAGGCCCGGCGTGGTCGACCTCGCGTCGCGGCTCGTAAAGTCGGTCTATTCGCGTATCGGCGTGCCCGCCAAAAGTCTCGCGGACTCGATCGCGGGTGCGTGGTGCATCTTAGACCATGCTGCGTTGATCGATCGCGCGTTGGTCTCGTGCGCCGATCATGAACTCAACGTCAGTGCGTTCGCCGCGCGATGTGCGGCATCGGCTGGAGCCAACCTGTACCACGCGTGCCTGGCCGGGTACTCGGCCGCTACAGGCCACAAGCATACAGGTCGGGTCGAAGAGCTCTTTTATCTGGTCACTGAATTCGAAGCCCATGGCATGCCTGAGGTGGTGCGGCGCATGCGTCGCTCAGGCGTGCCAGTTCACGGGTTTGGGCATCCTCTCTATCCCGATGGAGATCCGCGGGCTGCGAGTCTTCTGAAGTCGATAGAAGTGTCCGGCCTCGACAGTGTCGATGTCTCAGCATGGCGAGACCTGGGTCTCGACCCACCGAGCATCGACCTGGCCCTGGCGCTCATGACCAGAGGCCTTGGGCTGACCGCCGAGCATGGTGTCTTGCTCTTCATGCTGGGTCGACTTTTCGGGTGGGTCGCGCACTGCATCGAAGCCTACGAGCACGACAGGTTGATACGCCCCCGCGCCAGGTACGTTGGAAAGATGCCTCACGCTTAGAAGCCTGTAGCGCGCCGCGTCGACGTCGATGAAGAGTCTCGAAGGTGACATGTATTTGATGTCGCATTAGAGTGTCCGCATGTTTATGCGATTCCTGATCTCGATAGCCTCGGTTTTCGTACTCGCCGGCTGCGCCTGCGACGATGAGTTCGAGTATCTGACCCTCGGCATCGGGGGCGATCACGTAACGACCACGCCCAAATGGAACGATACGTGGGTCCACCCCGGCGACCAGCGTTTCATTGCCAGTGCGACCTGGGGGCCGGCCGATCCTGCGCCGGACGAAAACGCCTTTGAGTTGTGGCGACGCTCTCGAGATTCATGGGTGCGTGAGCCGCTGGACACCTCGACCTGTTATACGCGCGAGTCGCTCACCGGTGCCTGCGAGGTCTACCGGCTCGGTGGCAGCTGCGACTATCGTGGGCGCGAGTGGATCCCCGATGTCCCGCTCGGAGTTCAATACGAATACCGTCTCGTGTTCAGACCTGCCCTCGGAAACGGCCGCAGACTGAGCTGGGATGGAGAACGAGTCGAGTTCGAGGGTAGTGAGGCCCTCGTCATGACGATCGAGGTCGAATAGCCTTCGATCCCAATGCGATGAAACTCGAGTCGGCACCCCTGGAAGCCATGAAGATATCCAACACGATCGTGATTTCGCTTGCGGCACTCAGCCTGAGTTGTGGCGGTGCCGAAAAACAAACGCCGAGTCCACAGGCACCGGTCGAAACCAGAGCCGAGCCCGCGCCTGAGCCGGTCGAGGTGGCGGCCGAGCCCGAGCGGCAGATCACCTACCACTATCGCAACGGTCGCACTCGGGCCTACCTCTCGCTCGAGAGTTCGATCTGTCGTGAAGATGAAACGTCCGATCCGGTCTACGAGATGAAGAAACTCTGGCGGCTCGACCCGGATTCGAATACCTGGACGCCCATGGATGTTGCGCCTGAGCAGCGCTACCGCATTGCCTGCAACGCGATGCTCGATCTCGTGAATGTGCTCGGATACGACCTCGAAATGGGGAATTACGCCGTCGAAGCCCTGATCGGTGGGAGTGCTGAGCGAGACGTATTTACGGTCGGTGAGCCCGAGTGCGACGAGAATCTTGGCGAGGCGCCGGCGGGAAAAATCGCAGTCTGTGTCGTCGGGCAGGGGGCGTCAGAGTCGCGTTTTGTGCCTGACCCTGCTGGCCTCGACTAATTTCACCGCAGACGTATCTACGCATTCTCGTCGGCCGTTCAGGCTCCGAGTCCGTTCGGACTCCGAGTGCGATTTAGAAGGGGAAGAAGCCCAGCAAGAAGTCGCAAAGAAAAGTGCTCTCGGCCGCACGTCTCGAATCTCTTTGTTCCCCTTGCTCCCCTTCTGACCAGGATGCGCACGTCTCGAATCTCTGACCGAACCCCGGATTTGAGTCCGTTCGGACTCCGAGTGCGATTCAGAAGGGGAAGAAGCGGAGACTGACGGGGCGGTGGAATCAATCTGGTTGACGACTGCCTGCGGGGGGACTACTATTCAAGTGAATATTTGAATGGAGTCCCCATGAGTGAGCTTCGGAATTTCAAAAATGCGTCCTACGAGTATCTGGCCGAGGTCGCTAAAGGCCTTTCGAGCCCGACCCGGCTCGAGATCCTCGATCTTTTGACCCAGTCCGAGCGCAACGTCGAATCGATCGCGGGCGAGATCGATGAGTCGGTCGCGAATACTTCGCATCATCTCCAGGCGCTCAAAAAAGCGCGGCTGGTGAGATCGCGCCGCGACGGAAATCACGTCGTCTACCAGGTTGCCGGCGACGACGTATGCGACCTCTTTACGGTGCTTCAGACGACTGCTCATCGCAGGGTCGAAGAGCTTCGCGAGCTGGCCGAGGATTTCTTTGCCGGCCGTGACGAACTCGAGCCGCTTGAACTCGACGAGCTCTTTGCGAGAGTGCGGGATGAGGACGCGATTTTGATCGACGTTCGCGGCCGAGACGAATTCGACTCGGGCCATGTTCCGGGCGCCCTCTCGATACCGCTCGACGAACTCGAAGAAAGGCTGAGTGAGCTTCCGCGAACCCGCTCGATCATCGCGTATTGTCGCGGTCCTTATTGCGCGCTCTCGGCACGCGCTGCCAGTCTTTTGCGCAACGAGGGCTACGATGCCCGGCGGCTCGAAGCCTCTGTCTCGCAGGTACGCAACCACTGGGAGGAAGTTTATGCGACGCGCGAGGCGAACGCGGTGAGCTGGTATCGCCCTCACCTCGATCAGTCGCTGGTATTTGTCGACGCGACCGAGCTGGGGTCTGATGCGCGCATCGTCGACATCGGTGGCGGCGCCTCGACATGGCCCGATGATCTGATGGCGCGCGGCTTCGACAACCTCGCGGTTTTGGATATCGCGGCCGGCGCGCTCGAGCGTTCGAAAGAACGGCTGGGAGCGCGGGCAGAAAAGGTCGACTGGATTGTCGGCGACGCCCGTGAGCCTCATTTCGAAGACGGCAGCGTCGACCTCTGGCACGACCGTGCGGTGCTGCATTTTCTGACGGATGAATCCGATCGCGCCGCTTATCGCAAACATCTGCGCGGGGCCGTCAAATCGGGCGCCTATGTGATCCTGGCGACCTTTGCTCCAGACGGGCCCGAGAAATGTAGCGGACTCGAGGTCCGACAGTACTCGGCGCAGGATATGCTCGAGTTTCTGGGCGACGATTTTACGCTCGTGGCGTCGGCTCGCGACCGGCATGAAACCCCCTGGGAGAGTCATCAGATCTTTACCTACGGGCTCTTCGAGCGCGCGTGATCCCCGAGGGCATTTGCGTAATGCGCTGATTCTTGGTCAGTTAGGGCGACTATTGAGCAAGGATATCTATGGCAGGCTACGTCGAGATCGACGAAAAGAAACTCGAATTGGACCATGCGGAGCTGGAGATTTACCACTGCGCATCCCCTGAGGCAGATTGGAGTCTACACCTGAAATCCGAAGGTGAAACGTACGAACTGGTCGGCACGGTCGAGCCGTCACCGAGAGGTCCTGACGACCTTACGATATCAGGGCTCCGGGTCGATCCGCGATCGCTCGACGAACTGCTTGCAGAGCCGCTCGGCCACGCCATTACGACCTACGTCGATACCAAAGATGGTGCAGCGCATTTCAAGGTGCGACGTCATGAAGACGGGATGCTTCTCGAGACCGATTTCGAGTTCGACTGGGACAAACATCTCGATCCCGATTTTGTCGAATACGAACCGCCTCGCTCGTCACGGCTCGAGATCTGGGTCGATGAGACGCGCTTTTTCGATGATAAACCCGAATAGCCAGTACTGAGCGGCGCAGTCGAATGCCCTGCTCGGGGGAGGCTTGGCGCTGCGGTCACCGCGGCCGAGACCGACGGAAAGGTCGAACTCGTTTGTAAAGAGCGGCAGGAACCTCGTCTGTAGATCCTCGCTTCATCACAGGGCCCGGGAGATTGGACAAATCCTCTTGGAGCGTCGATCCTCTTTATCAGGCTATCCGAAGTCACCGGCCTTCAGTCGGCGAGGAATCGAGTGAAAACGGTCAAGGCACGCAAAGTTCGCGGGCTTCAGAAGCAATACGTATTGAACGAGCCGATCGGCAAGGGCGGCATGGCCGTGGTCTACAGGGCCGTCGCGCTCGGGGGCTCAGATGAGGTTGCGATCAAGATGATCAATTCCTCGCTCACCGCCGATTGTGCAGGCGCGCGTTTTTCGCAAGAGATGCGCATGCTCGTGCAGCTCGACCACCCTCATATCGTCGGGGTCAAAGACATCATCACCGAGCCATCGCCCGGGATCGTGATGGAGTTGATGCAAGGCGTCGATCTGCACTCGTACCTGCTCGAGGCCGGCAAGATGCATCTCGGGCTCGCTGCTCGCGTGGCGGAAGGCATTGCCGAGGGCCTCGATTACGCGCATCAGCGCTCGATCGTGCATCGTGACATTAAGCCGCAGAATATTCTCTTTGCCGACGCCACCCTGCATCATCCTAGGATTTGCGATTTCGGGGTCGCTCGCTTCATGAACCGCGAGTCTGAATTGACCCAGACCGGACACACGGTGGGCACGATCTCGTATATGAGCCCCGAGCAGGTCATGGGCGCTGAGAATATCGATGCGCGCGCCGATATCTACTCGCTCGGTGTCACGCTCTACGCGATGGTCACGGGCGAGCTCCCTTTTGGCGGAAGCGAGATCGAATTGATGCGAGCGCACGTCGCCAAATCGCCGCGGCATCCGTCGGAGCTGCGAGACGATCTTCCCGACTCGCTCGCCCACGTGATTCTCAGAGCCCTCGCCAAAGATCCGAATAATCGATTTAAAAGCTCAGCTGAGATGGCGACGCACCTGCGTCGATTCAGCGAGAGCGAATCGACTGGCGAGCTCGACCCTACCATTCGAGATGAGACGCGTCGCGATTGGTCGAGCAGCTCGACCGCCTTATTCGAAGAAGACCTCGAGACGACTGAATATCAGTCACCCCGAGACCTGGATAGAGAATGATTCACGGCCGCGAAAACGAATACGCCACCCTGCAGAAGTGGGTGCAAGAGCCCGGCATCGTGGTGCTTCATGGGGGTACCGGAGAAGGGAAAAGCGAGCTGGTGCAGGCACTCGTCAGGGTCCGTTCGGGCATCTATGCAGACCTCTACGCGGCCCGGCACGAAGGTGAGGCGCTGAGTATTCTCGGAGAAGCCCTCGGTGTGCTGCAGGAGAATTACACGGATCCTTCGGTTCGTGGCGAGGCGATTCGAGAGACACTCGGAGAGCATGAAGGCATCGTCGTGATCGACCATGCGACGCGGGTGAGCGAGGCGTTGGTCAACCATATTGATCCGGGTTCGTTGGCGTCGATCGTGATCGTGTCGCGCCGACCGATTTCGGGCGTCGGACGTGCGCTCGAGGTCGGACCGATCGGCCTCGAAAGCGGCCTCGAAATGGCGAGGGATTACGCTGGTGAAGAGCTGCATCCGGCAACGCTCGAAGCGGCGCTCAAAGCCACCGGCCTGACCCGTGATGCCGTTCGATGGGTCTCGGCATCTCAGGCGATCGACAAGGAGACGGCGTCGACCCTGCGAGATTCTGAGGAGGAATCGACGATCGCGGCGGCGCGCTGGGCCTGGGCGAAATTGTCGGAAGAGTCGAGGCGCACCCTGACGCGACTCTCGCCTTTGGTTGGTGGATTTGATGCCCGGCTGGCGCGTCTTCTCGACGCGGCGGAGTTCGAGCAGCTCGAGCGTGCCGGCTGGATCTCAGAGACCGGCACAGTCTCTTGCTTTCGGGTGCATTCGGTGGTCCGAGAGCACCTTGTCGAAAGCGACGAAGAGGCAGATCGCGCAGCAAAAAGTCTCTTTGCTCATATCGAGGATACGCATGGCGAGGTGCCATCGTGGGTCGCGCATAATCTGGGCTGGCTGGGGCCTGCCGTGGCCGAAGAAGATCCCGACCTGGCGTGGGAATGTCTGTCGAGGCGCTGCGAAATCCTGACGAGGCGCGGCCGCCAGGTCGCAACGCTCGAAGCGCTCGACGAGGCCGAAGGTTGGCCCCTCGGAAGCGCGAGTCGGGCGCGCCTGCACATGGAGCGGGGAAAGGTGCTCTCAGACGCCTTTCACCTGGACCGCGAGGCGGCGCAAGATTTTTCGGTCGCTCGTACCCTCGCCCGCTCGTCGGGTGACGAGATGGTTCTGCTCGAGGCCGAGATTCGTCTGGCCGCGGCGATGGTACGGCTCGGTCGCGGCGGCCGGGACGAGCTCGATAAGGCACTCGACAGAGCCGTCTCTCGCGACGAGCGCAGGCTCGAAGCTCTGGCGACCCGGCACCTCGCCGAATTTTCGACCGGCGAAGAGCGGGCCGACATGCTCTATCAGGCCGCGCGCAGATATCGCGAGGCCGGGGCGCACCTGGAGTCTTCGACGACCTACCGTCTCGCGGCGCTGGCCCATTTTGATTTTGGGCAGGACGACGAGGTGCTCAAGGTTCTGTCGCGTGCGCAGGACCAGGCCGAGCGTGCCGAGTCTCGGGACGCGCGTCGCCAGGTGGCGTGGTCGATGGCACTCGCTCATGCCGAGGCGGGAGACATCGAGGTTGGTATCTCGTTGAGCCAAGAGGTCGATAGCCAGACCCGCGGAGCGTTTAGCCGAGACCGCAACGCGCGGCGGGTGCGAGCGCTGATGTTCGCCGCGGTCGCACGAGATGAAGAGGCGATCGAAGAGGCCGAGATTCTGCTCGATATTGCGCGTCATCGACGAGACGATGACCCCCTTGCCGAGGCGGTGATCGGCTATGTCGCGCTCTTGCGCGGAGAATGGTCGAAGCTGCGCGGGGCGCTGACCCGCACGCAGACGAGCGGCACTCGATTGTCGCATCGCGAAATCCTGATGATCAGCGTGTTGAGGGCTCTCATCGCGACAGCCTGTCGCGAGGAAACGATCCTCTCGGAGCTTTTGCGCGAGACGTCAGAAATCCGCTCGTGGGGTGAACATTGGGCTGAAATTCACGGTCGCCTTTCGGAGCTCACCGAGTCGCTTGCATGGGCGCGACCCGAAGACCTCGATATCACTTCGGCGCGTCCGGGGCCGACTCCGCGCAATTTGATCGACGGCCTCCTGAGCCGTGTCGAAAGCCTGCTCGAAGACGTGATCACGAGCGGCGCCGTGCTCTCGATCGCCAATGATGGCACGAGCTTTCGTGTCGGTCGCGAGAATGTCGATGTGCGGCGGCGGCGCGCCCTGCCCGAGATACTCGTGGCCCTGGCTCGCAGGCATCCTGCCGATGAGCCCTTTGATGTCTACGAGCTCTTCGATATTGGTTGGCCCGGCGAAGAAATTGGCGCCGAGCAGGCAGCAGCGCGCGTCTACAATGCGATCCGCACCCTGCGAAATCTGGGCCTCGAAGACTTCCTCGTTACGTCTTCGGACGGCTATATGCTCGACCCGACCCTCTCGATCGAGCGGCACGACTAAGCCTCTCTCAGAAAGACTCAGACTTTGTTCCTCTGCACGCGTGCTCGCGGTCTCTACCGTCAGATCGTGGCCCGGAGGATCTCATGCGATTCATCATCTTCATCATCTCACTCGTGGTAGCGGCAGGCTGCGGCGGCGAGTCGATCCCTATGATCGAGCCGCCCGACGACCAGACGCTGATCGGCAAAGCCTGCAGCGCGCAGGAAGATTGCCCGGGCGCGGTCTGTGACATCGCTGCGCCGGGCGGCATGTGTACGCAGGTTTCCTGCACCGCCGAGAGCTGCGGCGAAGGCGCCGAGTGCGTGAGCTTCGGAAATCAACTCAGCGCATGCATGGCGAGCTGCTGGTCGGGTGCAGACTGTCGCGCAGGCTATGTCTGTCATCCCGAGTATGAGGCCTGTGTGCCCGAATCTTACGATGGCCCGATGGTATCGCTCTCGAAATTTCCTTCGACGCCTCCCTCGGTCTGTAACCCCGAGAGCGTCGAGCGCGGCGTGTGGGCGTTCGAATTCACCAGTCGTCGAGAAAGTAAGGGATTCCTGATGGTGCCTTACGTTTTTGCCGGCCTGGTGCGACCCGTGAGCCTCGAGCGTGACGGTCAGATCTACTCGCTCGAGACCGAGCTCAAGCATCATAATCTGCGTGCTTTCGATACCCGGCCCGGCCTGGGGGGAATTGCTGCCGAGGTGGCACATGACTGGCCGGTCCTGATTCCCTACTCGCCCGAGCTTAGGGACGTCTTTGAGCCCGACGCAGACTATCGGCTGATCGTCGAAGCCGACTCGAAGCCCTGTCTCTACATCGGTCACGATTTTGAGAGCCAGACGCGCGCAGTCGATCTGAACCTCTATTTCACCGGGATTGCCGACCTCAATGCCTCTTCAGCACCGCATTCGACCGACATCTCCGAGGTCTTGAAAAGCCTCGAGGGCGAGCTATCGAGCGCGGGCGTCGAGCTTGGTGCGGTTCGATATCGAGATGTGCCCTCACCGGTTGCACAGCGCTATTCGACGATCCGGTCGTATGCCGACGGCGAAGCTCTTACGGGGTTTGGAAATCTGCGCTTTGAAAAAGAGGCGGATCGCTACTCGATCGACATCTTTCTGGTCAACGACATCATGGTGGCCGGCAGCAGCGTTCTTGGTTTTTCGCCCAGCCTACCGGGGGCCGCAGGCATGCATGGAAATCGGCGAAATGGTCTGGTCTTCAAGACGGCAGACCTGGGGTTCGACAACCGGCATGTAGGCCGCGTGATGGCGCATGAGATCGGGCATTTCCTGGGTCTTCGCCACACCACCGAGGCAGCGCATGGCCAGGATGACGACGCATCCCTCGAGATTGCAGAAAGGGTAGGGACGACCGACCCCATCGCCGACACCGAGGAATGTGAGTCTGTGTTCGAACTCGGAGCCGCCTGCCCCGATGCTACCAACCTGATGTTTCCCATCGCGCCTGCACCCGAATCCGACGTGATTCTGCGTCTGACTCCCGGGCAGTCCTTCGTGCTCGACCGCAGCCCGCTCACGCGCTGAAAAGAAAAGAGGGGGCTAGAGACCCCAGGGTCGCCTCGGCCAGTAATAGCGGGCCGACCGGGTCTGATTTTTTTGCTCAGGACCACTCATGGCTGCGTCCTTCGAAGCACCCTCAGGACTCTCTAATGTCGAAGATGCAACAACGACAGAGGAGTCATCCATGAAGCACATGAAGACCATACACATTCTACTTTTTCTCGGACTCGCCCTGAGCGCATGTGGCGAGGGAACCCTGCAGACTGACCCCATTGAATGCGAGAGCGCGGATTGCATGGGCGAAGGCACGCCTGGCGATTTCGTGGAGACCAGTGAAGAAGTTCCTACGGTGGCCGCCCAGATGCTCGGCCTCTACATGGGCTTCGACAAGGGACATTCGCCCCTCGACGCCCCCGAGATCTACACCAAAACGATCACGGCCGAAGACCTCGACGGTGATGCATTCGTGCATCTGAATTTCACGGCCCCGGTGCCTCTCGATCAGCCCTTCGATGTGGGATTGAGCATCGACTCTTCGGCCTGGAAAGACAGCAAGGCCTATACGACCGCCGTCGTCGGCGCGACGACCATGCGTGATGCAAATTACGAGTGGTCGGGCGGCCTGCAGCGGCTGATCGACCTCTCCGAGACGGTGGCCGCGCTCGGTGGAGAAGAGCGTATGAAGCGCATCGTCGCGGCCAGCCCCATGGACTTTCTGGTCGAAGATGTCGACGGCGAATACTGGCCGGTCGGACGAACTGAAGTCGTCGAGGATTCGAGTGGCGTCGAGCCGCTCGCATCCGAAGAAATGCAATTCATTCGCGAGAAGTACGCGGAGGTCAAAGACGCCAATAATAACAGCGCATTTGCCGATGTGATGAGTCAGAACTGGCAGGTCGAACTCGACGCTCTCGTCGGTGAGCCGGTCGAGCTCACGACCGAAGGCATCACCGCGCAACTCAGCGGGTTGACGCAAAACGACGGCAACCTCGATATCGGTGCCCTGAAGTCAGAGATCGATTTCAACGCCACCAGCGCCCAGCTCGGAAGTTGGGAGAAGATGGATCGGCTGCTCGGCGAGGGCCGCCAGGCGCATATGCCCGCACAGCGCTACGATTTCATCGGCGTCGACCCCGACAAAATGTTCGATGTGCCGCGATGCACTGGCCAGATCGGGCAGCCTCCCGAGGCCAAATTGGAAAGGGCGCTCGGTTGCGGGCCAGCCGCCTTTGTGAGTCTGGCGTGGCGTGAATGGGCCGGCTACTACGCTGACGATGACCATAATGGCTCGGTGAAGCAGTCAGGCGTGGAGTTCTACGACATGCCCTATCGCCCGGAAGAGAATCGTCTCGACAAACAGTGGTCCAGATACAAGGAGAACGGGCTCGCAGCTCGGATGGCCGAGGCTGTCGACCGGTCGAAATACGGTCGCTCGGACATCCAGGAAGACATGAATAGTTGTTGGTTCGTCAACGGCACCCTGACGCACCACAATAAATGGCGTGACGGAGCCAATAAATGGCTGAAGCGCCAGCATGATAAACACGGCACACCCCGTATGCGCGTGAAGTCGAATGTCAGCTATCTGCTGGGCAATATCGGCAGCGCCGGAAAGAAGGCCCGCATGCTGCGTGACCAGATGAAGAAGCGTCGCAAGCCTGCTGTCGCCGGCATCAGCAACGGCATCTTCTCGTGGAGTCACTATTCGCCAGTACACAACTATCGCACGCGGAAGCGGTGCGCATGGTTCGTCTGTTGGCGTCAGCTCCAGGTTCAGATCATCGAGCCAGGATATGACTACCGCTGGTTCAATATGAGCGCTGGCTGGGTGCGAGACGCATCGGTCCACTTCATCGAGCGCTACTGAAGTCGTGACGAACCTCCGTTCGAGCCGGTGCAGGTCTTTTCTGCACCGGCTCTTTGCGGCTTGTTCCCCTTCTTCCCCTTCTGAATCGCACTCGGAGTCTGACGGACTCGGATCCAGTTCAGGATTTGCAGACCGTGGTCTGGGCCAACAAAAAAGGCCCGCTCGGAAGCGGGCCTCTCGGTGTTTATCGGCATCAGCCGATGGCGATGAGCTCAGTAGCGGTAGGCGTCCGGCTTATACGGACCTTCCTGCGGCACGTTGATGTACTCGGCCTGCTCGTCGCTGAGCTCGGTGAGGTTCGCACCAAATTTGTGCAGGTGAAGTCGTGCGACTTGCTCGTCGAGGTGCTTCGGAAGCGTAGTCACGGTCTTTCCGTAGGACTCGGCATTCTTGTGCAGCTCGATCTGTGCCATCACCTGATTGGTGAACGAAGCGCTCATCACGAGGCTGGGGTGACCGGTTGCGCAACCGAGGTTCACCAGGCGGCCCTCGGCGAGGATGATCACGCTATGACCATCTTCGAAGCGCCACTCGTGAACCTGAGGCTTGATCTCGATCTTCTCGACCTTGCCTTCTTCTTGCATCTTCTCGAGACCGGCCATGTCGATTTCGTTGTCGAAGTGGCCGATGTTGCAGACGATCGCGTTATGCTTCATGCGCGACATGTGGTCTGCGGTGATGATGTTGAAGTTACCGGTCGCGGTGCAGTAGATGTCGAAATCACGCTCGATGGCGTCTTCGACGGTGATCACGTCGAATCCCTGCATGCACGCCTGAAGCGCACAAATCGGATCGATTTCGCTGACAGCAACCTTGGCCTTCTGGCCGACGAGAGATTCGACCGAACCTTTGCCGACGTCTCCATATCCGCAGATCAGCGCGCGCTTGCCCGAAAGAAGTACGTCGGTCGAACGCATCAGAGCGTCGACGAGCGAGTGCCGGCAGCCGTAGAGGTTGTCGAACTTCGACTTGGTCACCGAATCGTTGACGTTGATGCCGGGGAAGAGAAGCTCTCCATCTTCGGCCATCTTGACCAGGCGGTGCACACCAGTCGTCGTCTCTTCGGAAACGCCGCGGATCTCAGGGGCGATTTCTTCCCAGAGACCCGGAGCCTGCTCCTGCACGTCGGCGAGGAGCTGGAGGATCACCTTCAGTTCTTTGTTATCGGTCGTCTCGGTGCCTGGCACCGTGCCTGCCTTATTATATTCCAGTCCTTTGTGGACCAAGAGCGTCGCGTCACCACCATCGTCTAGGATGAGGTTTGCGCGCTCTCCACCAGGCCAGTTCAATGCCTGAAATGTGCACCACCAGTACTCTTCGAGCGACTCGCCCTTCCATGCGAAGACCGGTACGCCCTGCGGGTTGTCCGGCGTTCCTTCGGGGCCAACTGCGACTGCAGCCGCAGCGTGATCCTGCGTCGAGAAGATGTTGCACGAAACCCAGCGGACTTCAGCGCCGAGATCGACAAGAGTTTCAATGAGCACGGCGGTCTGAATCGTCATGTGCAGCGAGCCCATGATGCGCGCGCCTTTCAGGGGTTCCTGACCTGCGTATTGCTCGCGCAGCGCCATCAGTCCCGGCATCTCGTGCTCGGCAAGTTCGATCTCTTTTCGACCGTACGCGACGGTCTCGGGCGAGAGGTCGGCGACCTTGTAGGGAAGGTCCGAAAAGAGGGAGAGCCCGGTGTTCATGAAGGTGGGCATAATGCGATCGTCTACGACAGACGTGGTCATGTTGAAGCTCCTCAAGAGTGATTCTCAAACTGTTATGCGGCGCCAAGTGCGCCATATCGTTGAAGCAATGCAGTAGCGCAATGCGTCATTTCGTATTCCGCGGTGTTTACACGAGGCGTGCCAGCATTCAGAATGGCTACCGTCCGTACCGCCCCTGAGATGCGGCAAACGCTTCTGAGGTGCGAACCACGCGTGGGCCTGTCTCTAATCGTTTTGTGTGTCCGCGTCAATCACTTGGCCCGCGAGGGTCAACGAGATGGCATGCCTCTTTACTGCCCAGAATGCTCGACTTCGTATGATGACGAATCGATGGAGGTCTGTCCAAACGACGGCGCACGCCTTTTTGCTATGGAGCCCAGAGGCGACGATCCGTTGCTCGGAGCCGTGATCGACGAGCGCTTTCGCGTTGATGAAGTCATCGGGCGCGGGGGCATGGGCACCGTCTATCGAGGCATGCAGCTCTCGATCAATCGAGACGTTGCCATCAAGGTATTGCGCGCCGAACTCTCCGATCGCGAAGTCGCGCTCGAGCGCTTCTTCCGCGAGGCCAAGGTGATTTCGGCCTTATCGCATCCCAACGTCGTGCGGCTTATCGACTTCGGACAAGACCGCAACCACGATGTGCTCTATCTCGTGATGGAGCTTGTGCCCGGATACAACCTCGCGCAGATCCTCATGCACGGGAGATTGCGGATGTCCGTCGCTCTCGACGTGCTCTATCAATGCTGCGGGGCGCTGACCGAGCCGCATGCTGCCGGGGTGATCCACCGCGATCTCAAACCCGACAATATCTTGCTGGTTCCGATGTCCGACGGAACGGTGCAGGCCAAGGTCCTCGATTTCGGCATCGCGCGGGCGCTCGAGCAGAACACACAGATTACGGCGACGGGCATGATCTGCGGCACGCCCGCATATATGGCGCCCGAGCAGGCCCAAAACGAAGATCTCGACGCGCGTACCGATCTCTATGCCCTCGGCGTGATCTTTTATGAGGCGCTCTCGGGATGGCCGCCATTTACCGGCACGAGCAGCCTGCAGATCATGCTCAAGCATATCCAGGAGCAGCCCAAACCTCTGCGGGAATTACTGCCGCCGGCGACGTTGATTCCCGAACTCGAGGAACTGACCTACCGCCTGATGACCAAAGAGCGTGAAGCACGTCCCGACTCGGCCCGGGCAGTGCGGGACATCATCGACGAGCTGCATAAATCCCTCGATCTCTCGACGGTCAAGGTCGAGGCCGACATGACCTTTGACGAGATCGTCGACGAGTGGCTGCTGCCCAAATTGCCCAAGGGAGATGAACAAAAATCGGGTCCAACCGAGGTACTGCGGCGCGAAACCGGCATGGAGCGCTATCTCACGGCGGTGGATGGCCTGGACAGTGATAGTTACGTCACCAACGACGATTTCCCGACCATCCCGATGGAAAAAGAGGGCTCGGATGCCGAGGCCGACACCGAAATCGATCGGGTGAAGGTCCCGACGAACAGTGGGGGACAACAAGGTTGGACGCCCCAAGATCAGGGGGCCATTCAGAGGATCAAAAAGACGAACGATGCTCCGCCTGTCGATGTGCTCGGACATACGATGGACGCCCCCACACCCGATCCGATGAAGATCTCGCGGCAGACGGTTGTCGAGGATACGCCTTCTACGGATGAAACCGAGCCAACCACCTCGAGAGACAAAGCGTTGAGGGTGAAACGCGGCGGCGAATCGACCGATGTCGGGCGCCCCGCAGCCGAGCCCGAATCGACGATCGAAGCCAGACGAAAAGATCTGCTCGGGGGTGGTGTTTCGGCCACTGCGGTAACGGCTCTCAATGTGGTGCTGGGTTTTGCTGCACTCGCGGCGGCGGCAGCCGTCATCTACATGGTTCGAGACACCGTCACTGAAAAGGAGGTCACCACCGCGCCCTCACCGGCCGTTATCGAAAAGCTCGATGATGAACCGCCCGCCGCTGCAGAAAAACCCTCGACTCTGGGCCAGGTCGGGATCGTGCGGGAGCTCGCACAAAATAAGCTCTTTCTGTCGAGGCGTGAGGCTGAAATTCGCGCGGCGACCGAGGCTGCGTTGCAGAAAGAAGCCGCGGCCACGAACGTCACCCGCAAGCCGAACTCGAAACGCCCGAAGCCTGCGACCGAGCCGGAACCGCCCCGAAAATCCGAGACCAAAGAAGAGATCACCGAAGAGAAAATTTTCGAGGGATTACGCGATCACTAACGGTCGATGTCGAGTGATTTGATGCGGGAAGCAAGTGTCGTCGCATTGATGCCTAGCATCGCTGCCGCCCCGTTCTTTCCGTAGACCGTGCCTTCACAGGCCGCGAGCGCGCGTTCGATATTCGCCTTTTCCAACTCGCGAAATTCGTCTTCGGTGAGCACGGCGCGCGGCCCGATCTGCGTGCCCAGCGTGACGCCCAGATGCTCGAGACGCCAGAGCGTAAACTTCAGCTCCCGAAAATTACCGGGCCAATCGTAGGCCTCGAGAGCTTGCTCTTCGGCCGGCTCGAGGCAGCGACCAAGTGTAGACTCGGCCAGGGCGTGCCCGTCTTCGATCCGATCGGCGAGTCTTGGAATCTCGATCCGGAACTCCTCGAGGCGATGCCGTGTCTCGGGCTGCAGACTCTCGAAGGCCTGGCGCTCGAGCACGAGAATCTCGCCTTCGAAGCGCAGGGCAGCCTCGACGGATTCGGTGACGCTCCCCTTCCCGCGACGGGCGATGATCGACCGGGCGAGCGCGTGACGGCCGACGCCCGGCTCTCCGATGACAAGCACCCGGGCTTCGGCGGTAGCTGCGATCTCGACCTTGCGCAGAATGGCCTCGTGGGCGGCCGATATCCCGACCCAACGCGCAACCTCGTCTTCGCGTCCTCGTAGATGGCGGCGGACACCACGAAGTTGGCGATGGAGCTCGATCACATAATCAATGAGACCATCGTCGACGCGATCGAGCGTGGATCGAAACCCCAGGATCAATACGTCATGGTCGTCGATCGGAGCTCCAATGAGCCCGCAAATCTCATCAGCGGGCGTCTGCATCCAGTCGGGCTCGATGCGCAGGTCGACGATTTCGATGCGCTGTCGGATGCGTAATACACGCTCGATCAGGGGTCGAAAGCGCTCGGGATCGTTCTGACCCGGGCTGATCAGACCACCGTGGTGAACATGTCGGACCTCGATCACGCAGGCAAGATCGCGGGAGAGATCGATTTGAGTCGGGTGACCACGAAATTTCATGGTTCTCGTTGTACCATGAAAAGTGGCGAATGGAAGTTCTTGACGCCGAGCTTGAACTTTTGTGGGCAATGTCTACTTCTCGAGCGCGACGGTGTGAGCCGTGTCCGTGCAAGCGAGGCAAAACTATGATATGCTTTCGCCGTCGAAAATTCAGGCATTGAACGCTCGGAGACGAGTGAGGAGTTACATTTGGCGAAGAAGAACCGAAGAAGAAGAAATCGCGACGAACTCGGGCCGCTTGAGGTCAAGGTCATCGACAATAACGTCGGCAGGGCCATGAACCAGCTCAAGCGACAGATCGGACGCGAAGGTTTCAACCGCGAGCTCAAGCGACGACGCTTCTATGAGAAGCCGAGTGTTGCCAAGCGCCGCAAGTCGATCGAAGCCGAGCGACGTCGACGCAAAGAAGAGCGACGACGCAAGCAGCGTCAGAATAAGTACTGAGTTCGTAGGAACTCTTACGCAGCCAGGCGACCCGATGGGTCGCCTTTTTTGTGGGTGGCTCAGTGCATGTCGCGGAAGAGCGGCACGCGAAACTGCACCTCGTCGAGAAGCTCGAAAATATCGGAGGTGCATTTGAGGCCGCTGCTCGGAAACGCGATCGAGCTTTCCTGAAATTCGGCCAGAAACATGATCGGTTCGGCGGCGCGGTTGTATCCGAGCTGCACCAGCGTATCTTCGGGAATCATCTCGTCATGCGAGATGTAGATGGCCTCGCGCAACACGTAGAAACCCTCGTCGGGCAGCTTCTCGAGCGTCTCGATATAGCCCTCTTCACGAACAAGGTACCCCTTGTCGTGAAAGGACCACCGATTATTCGCATTCGACGATGGTAATAGCAGCAGGGGAGGACCCTGTTGCGAGTGATTATGGAAATAGACGAGGAGATTCTCGCGCACCCACTCTTCTTTTCCGGGCAGCGCTTCTGTCGTCTTGTAGATTCCGCAGGGGGGCAATTCGCTCACGTCTTTGCTCTCGCGAGAGAACGGGGGATGCG
>CAYFTY010000008.1:0-20481 GCA_964346045.1 uncultured Bradymonadales bacterium
GGATCGTGTTCTTGAGGAATGACTTCCATCGAGACCAGCCAATCGTCGTCGTAGAAACGCATACCGAAGACACCGGCCGCGGTACGGCCCATGCTTCGGGCATCCGATTCATCGAATCGAATCGACTGACCTTTTCGGCTGGCGAGGAAGACATGGTCGCCCTTTTCGACGAGTCGCACGTTGACGAGTTCATCGCCGTCTTTGAGGCCGAGGGCGATGATGCCGCCCGAGTGGACGTTCTGGTAGGCGACGAGGTCAGTCTTCTTGACCACACCATTGCGCGTAGCGCTGAGGATATATTTGCCCTCTTCGAAGTCCTCGATCGGCACGACCGCGCTCACTTTCTCATCTTCATCGAGATTGAGCATCTGCACGATCGGTTTGCCTTTGACGGTCGGGCCTCCGGGCGGAAGCTCGAAGACCATCATCTTGTAGACCTTGCCGACGGACGTGAAGATCAGGATCTGAGAGTGCGTTGAAGAGACGAACATATCTTCGACGAAATCTTCGTCTTTGGTCGCCATACCGCGCCGGCCTTTGCCGCCGCGTCGCTGCGCCCGGTAATCCGAAAGCGCGGTGCGTTTGACGTAGCCCTGGTGCGAGAACGTCACGACCATCGGCTCTTCGGCGATGAGGTCGGCGATACCGATCTCGGCGGTGTCGAACACGATATCGGTGCGTCGTTCGTCGGCGTAGGTGTCTTTGACCTCGATGAGCTCTTCTTTAATGAGCGTCATCATCTTGCCTTCATCCGAGAGGATGCCCCGCAGTCGAGCAATCTCGGTGCGTATTTCTCCGAGCTCTGCGACGAGCTTGTCGTATTCGAGGCCGGTGAGGCTCTGAAGACGCATCCGCAGGATCGCCGTCGCCTGCCGTTCGGTAAAGTCGAAGGTCTCCATCAGCCCTGTACGAGCCGAGTCGGTGTCGTCGCTGGCGCGAATCAACGCGATTACTTCGTCGATGTGATCGAGCGCTTTGAGATAACCCTCGAGCAGATGCTCGCGCGCCTCAGCCTGCTGCAGCTCGTAGATCGAGCGGCGGGTGACCACGTCGCGGCGGAAATCGATGAAGTGCTCGAGCACCTCTTTGAGCGTCATCACCTGCGGCTGACCGTGGACGATCGCCAGCATGATAATGCCGAACGACGACTGCATCGCCGTCATCTTATAGAGGTTGTTGAGCGCGATCTCGGGCATCACATCGCGGCGCAGCTCGATGACCATGCGCATGCCGCGCCGGTCCGATTCGTCGCGCAGGTCGGTGATGCCGTCGATGCGTTTGTCGCGGACCAGGTCGGCGATCTTCTGGAGCAGCCGCGCTTTGTTCACCTGGAAGGGAAGCTCGGTGACGATGATGCTGCTCTTGCCCGTTCGCTCGTCGTCCTCGATCTCGGCCTTGGCGCGGATCTTGATGATTCCGCGGCCCGTTTCGTAGGCCTGCTTGATGCCGGACGCTCCGTAGATGGTGCCGCCAGTCGGGAAGTCGGGGCCGGGCACGATCTGCATCAGATCGGCGACCTCGAGCTCGGGATTGTCGATGAGCGCGATCGTCGCGTCGATGATCTCGCCAAGATTATGCGGCGGGATATTCGTCGACATACCGACGGCGATACCCGACGACCCGTTGACCAGGAGGTTGGGCACCTTGGTCGGAAGCGCGAGCGGCTCTTTGAGCGTATCGTCGTAGTTCGGGCCCCAGTCGATGGTGTTTTTGTCGATATCGCCCAGGAATTCCTGACAGATACGCGACATGCGAACTTCGGTGTATCGCATGGCAGCGGCGCTATCGCCGTCGATGCTGCCGAAATTACCCTGGCCGTCGACGAGCGGCAGGCGCATGCTCCAATCCTGAGCCATGCGAACCAGTGCGTCGTACACCGCCGAATCGCCGTGCGGATGGTATTTACCAATCACGTCACCGACGATACGTGCCGATTTTTTGTGGGCCGTGTTGTAGCGATTGCCGAGATCGTGCATCGCGTAGAGAATTCGGCGGTGCACGGGCTTGAGGCCGTCACGGACATCGGGCAGGGCCCGGCCGATGATGACGCTCATCGCATAGTCGAGATACGAGTGGCGTATCTCGTCTTCGATATTTACGGGAACAATATTGGGATCTTCAGTCGCCGTCATGGCTCTCTTGGACTTGCGGAATCGTTAGAACTGGCGCGCCTTTGCGCCCATTTTTTTAAAGTCGGCGGAGTCTAACGCACCCACGCGCGAAGAACAAGGCATAAACCCGGTCTTTTTGGGGGCAATTCTGGCCATTTCGGCCAATTCCTATTAGCGTGCCTTCGGCAGCTGCTCACGCATGGCTGCCCGCTGATATCGAACCGACGACCGCCAACCGTACCGTGCATATCGACGCCGACAAAAAGCGAGTCTGGATCGCATTGGGTTTTGCGTCGTTTGCCCTCGTGCTGGCGCTCTCGTATCTGGTGCGTACCAAGCCTTTTCTCGGCGCCTTCATCCACGAAAGACTCACCGAAGAGGCAGCGAGCCGAAATATCGATCTCGAGGTGCATACGATCGAACCCCACGGGATCTACGGTCTGCGACTCGTGGGTGTGGCAGCCCGGGTGCCGATTCCGCGAAGAAACCACGCCGTCGAAGTTCAGGCCGGCAGCATCGCGATCGTGCCTGAGCTCGCCGCACTCGTCGACGGACGACTCGCTCTCGAAAAAGTCGTGGTGCGAGACGGTGCGCTCGCGCTCGTCCCCTATCGAAGAAGTACTGGAAAATCAGCAACGACGAAGTTGCCTCCATCCACAGAAATTGCGTCGGATACGAAACGGCAGGATTCGCCCGGAATTCTCGGAGCCGGGGTCGATGTCGAGCTTCGAGATCTCCATGTATTCGTCGACTCGGCGCTGAAGACGCGGCGCGCTTTCAAGCTCAAGCGAGCGAATATCGCGATCGACGCATCGTGGCAGCCGGTAGGGGCGAGTGGCTATGGATCGCTACCAGACCGCTCGACCTTTGCACTTTCGACCGAGCGTCGGGGTGACGAGAACCACTTTCGCGTGATTCCCGAAGAACGCACGCGTCTAGATGACTGGGTCGCCATGCAGATCCCGATGGCCGTCGAAGTCGGAGCCTTCGACATCTGCCTCGTATGCGATGACGTATTTGCCATCGAGAACGTTTCGCTGCATGCCCCCGCCTGGCGAAGCGACGTGCGCCTGACGACACCGAGTGCCGCGGTGGGCCGTGAGCGGGGACGATTTGTCTTCGTGGCCGACGAGATGGAGATCCAGCGTGGTACGCAGGGCGATTTCGCAGCACGTGTGACTGCCTCAGAGTTTATTTTCGACCCGCGAGAGCGGGTGCTCGAAGGGCGCCTGAAGCTGGCCGAGGAGAGCGGTGGCACTGCCTCGGTCGATTGGAAGCTCGATCGCGAAACCATCGAATTCGATATCTGGGCAGATGCCTTTGATCTCAATCCCGCCTCGAGATTGCTCGAATTCGATCTGCCCGTCACTCCCGGTCGTATCGACGGCACAACCAGCATCGAATGGAATCGCGGCCTTGGATTGGTCGAGCTCGAACTCGCTTTGCGCTGCCGCCATCTAGGCATCGATATCGACCGCATATCGGCCGAGCCGCTGGAATTCGAACATCTGGACGTCAAGAGCCACGTACTCATCGACGTGCCGGGACGTGTGGTGAGTCTCTCTCGCGGAGAACTCGTGCTCGGCGCGACCCGCCCCATCGAGTTTTCGGGACAGGTCATCGATGCAGGAGTCGGTGTTGCCTTCGAAGGTCGTGTACGCGGCGAATCGCTCAACGCGCTCACCTTTCGCGACGGCCTACCGAGGTCGATGACGCGGATCGTCGAGGGCGCGATTCTCGATGGTGATTTCAGCTTTGAACTCGTGGTCAACGGGCACTCGGAGTTCCCTGCCGACCTCGAACTCGACGGATCGTTGGATGGCAACGTCCGGGTGCTCGAAGACTCTGAGAATGCTGACGTGCGCTCGCTCACGACGGCAGGTCCGCCGGCTCAGCTCGAGGGGGCCGACCTCGAATTCTGGCGAAGTTACGAAGAGCTTCCGCCGATCGTACCCAAGGTGTTGCTCTCGGCCGAAGACGCCGCCTTTTTTGGCCATCCGGGTTTTGATTGGGCAGGGTTTCGAGCCGCGATGATCCACAACCTCGAGAGTGGCGCGCTCGAGCGCGGTGGCAGCACCATCTCGCAGCAGGTCGTCAAGAATCTCTTTCTCGAGCGCCATCGAACGGTCGCTCGCAAGTTGCAGGAAGCCTATCTGACCTGGCGTATGGAGAATGAGGTCTCCAAGACGCGCATCCTCGAAATCTACCTGAATATCGTCGAGTGGGGCGGGGGAGCTCGCGGCATTGCGAGAGCGGCTCAGAGGTATTTCGGAACCGACGCTCGAGACCTCGTCGTCGCCGAGATTGCGCTTCTTGCGGCTATCTTGCCCAATCCGCATCTCTTCGGTGGGAAGGTCCGCGAAGGCCAACTTCCTTCGTCGCGCATGCACAAGGTTGGTCGTATCCTCAAGAACCTCAGCTTTTTGGGCCATATCTCACTGCTCGAGTATCGACGCTGGTTGCGCGCCTCGCTCGAGGGAAAGATTGGTCGCCTCGAACTCGAAGTCTGCGATGATGACGATTCGACCGATGCTGCAGCTTGCTGGTGAGTCGACAGAACGCCCTGCGAGTGGCAGAGTGGCGCCACTTCAAGACGAGGAAATCCATGAAGAGAGTCATCGTACCGTTCTTTTTGCTCGCCATTTCGCTTTCAGCTTCGCTGGCCGAAGCTCGACCCGCAAAATCGTTTGGAGTCGGCTTCGACGGGGTCTTCAATCTCACGAATACGACCAACGAGATTGCCGATGGAGAGGAAGTCGACAACAACACCTTCTTTCTGCGCCTCAGCCCGAGAGCCGAATATTATATCGTCGACAATGTGCCCTTGACGCTCTCGATGGGAATCCTCTCGCGCTCGCTCGACCGCGGCGATGCGTCAGCCAATGAGTTCAACGGGCTCTTTACGCTCGGGACAGGCTACAACATCCAGGCGAATCGCAAATTCGGCATCTTGCTCAGCGTCGAGGCGGGGGGTTACCTGGGCAGCAGCAGTCGCTCGACCGAAATCAGCGGGCAGAATGTCGAAGAGAGCACCGACACCAGCGGCTTCGGCTTCGGCGGAGGCATCGAGCCTGCCTATCATTTCAGCACGAATGCCCAACTGCGCGGCGGCGTGCGTTATATCGGCCTCATCGGGACCGAGAGTGTGCCCAGCGCCGAAGAAGATCTCTCGGTGACGACGCATACGCTCGGCCTCTCCCTGGGATTTTTCTATTTTTTCTGACCTTTGGTTTCGCTCGGAGACCTCATCCTCTGCGGTGGACCGCGAGGGTGGCCGAACGTTGCTGTCGAGGCACGATTAATCGAGGTGCGCGATGAGCGATCTTCCGAATCGTGATGGGCAAGAGCCGAACACCCCCTGGTATAAGGAACTCCACTGGCAGATTCTGATCGGGCTGGTGCTCGCGCTCGTCTTTTCGCTCGTAGCTCGTCATCTCATCCTTGCCGACGGCGCGACCGAGTCTGCGTTGGCGACGATGTCGACCATCCGGCAGCCTTTCGAATTCGTGGGCTCGATCTTCCTGCGACTTCTCAAGCTGATCGTGATTCCGCTGATTCTGTTCAGCGTGATCGCGGGCATCCAGTCCATCGGCGACGCAGCGAACCTCGGTAGGATCGGGCTGCGCACGGTTGCGTACTACATCGGGACCACATTTGCGGCCGTGACTCTCGGAATGCTGGTGGTCAACGTCGTGCAACCCGGCAAGGGCCTCAACCTCAGCATCGAAGGCGAGCCCGAGCTCGAGCCCAAGCCGATGCTGGAAGTCTTTCGCGACATCGTGCCGACGAATTTCTTCGAGGCTTTGGCCCATGGAGACATGCTGCCGACCATCTTCTGCGCGATCATCATCGGGCTGGCGCTTCTGACGATGGCGGCCGAGAAAGTCGCGCCGCTCACGAAGTTCATCGACGCGGCGAACGACCTCATCTTCAAGATCACCGATTGGGTGATGCTCACGGCACCGGTGGGGGTGACGGCGCTTTTCGTAGCTACGCTTCTCGATCCCAGGCTCAACGACCTGCCTCAATTCTTCGAGGATCTCGGGACGTATATGTTCGCGGTCGTTGCCGGACTCGGGCTACACGGCTTTGTCGTATTACCGCTGGTTCTTCTGCTCATCGCGCGACGCAATCCGTTCGAATACATCCGCGCGCTCGCTCCGGCGCTGCTCACAGCGTTTTCGACGGCGTCGAGCTCAGCCACCTATCCGGTAACTCTCGAATGCGTCACGGATCGAGCCGGCGTCTCGAAGAAGAGCGCTGATTTCGTGCTGCCTCTCGGTGCCACGATCAATATGGACGGCACGGCGCTCTACGAAGCCGTCGCAGCGGTCTTCATCGCAAACGCCCTGGGGTTCGACCTCAGTCTCACCCAGCAATTGATCATCGTCGTCACCGCGACGCTGGCTGCGATCGGGGCAGCCGGGGTACCAAGCGCCGGTCTGGTCACCATGATCATCGTGCTCGAGAGCGTGGGCCTGCCTGGTGCTGGCTATGGACTGGTCGTGGCGGTCGACCGCATACTCGACATGTGTCGAACCACGATCAACGTCTGGGGCGATAGCGTAGGTGCAGCCGTCGTCGCGCGCGGGTTGCCTGATAATGACATCCCTGGCTGAGCTCGGCGCCCGCGAAGCACGACAGAACCCTCTCAGAGGGTGTATCGAACAGAAATCGAAGGGGGATCCAGAGCCCGCTCCAGTTTTTTTCTCGAGTGGGACAGGTGTGTCAAAGCCTATGAACACTGGCGATGCGCAGGTCTGGTTTAGGCTGGCAGACAAAAAAAGCCGACTTTTTTCGCAACGGATCGAAGTCGCGGCCGAAAACCTTAGTAGACACGAACGAGGTGAACGCGATGACGAAAATCAATTCGAGTACGTCCAAACCGATCGAAAGCGAAGCAGCCGTCGACGCAGACCGATGCGTCGAGCAGGGCGCTTCTGGGGATGCAGAGGTCAAAGCCCAGAACACCCAACAACCGGTTCGAGACACGGTGGTCGAAGATGAGGAGGGCTTCTTCGAATCCCTCGGCAAGGAGGCCGGAAAGTTTGTCGACGAGGCTGTGGATACGGCAGGGGAGGCCCTCGAGACACTCGAGGAGGCTCATAAGAAGCATGACATGCATCGTCCAGTACTTTCCGATCCGACCGGCCAAGATGTCGATCTCGAAAAAGTTCGGCAAGAGTCGGGTATTGGAGTGCCCCTTCAGGCGACCGAGGAAGAAATCGCTGCGTTCAAAGAAGGCGTCGATTTCGTGCGTGACCTCGCGGGGATGGCCGAGACTATCGGCAGGAAGATGTCCGAGCACGAGGTTATCTCGAAAACCATCGATGCGATGGAGAAGGGAACCCATCTCGACGAGAAGCTCGAATTTGCCGAAGCTGGTCTCGAGCTCATTTCGACTGCAGGCGATGCCTACGAACGATTCGTCGAAGCAGGCCGCAACCCTATGCAGGAGGTTCGCAACGTTCAGGCCGCCGTCGAGCGGGTGGAGGAGAATGTCAATGCTTCGATGAAGGAAGCGTTTGGAGAAGACGCGCTTCAGATTACGTTGAATCCGAGCCTGGAAGACCTTGCGTATACAGCGGCGGGTCTGCTCGACGATCAGAGTAAGGTGAGTCGTCAGATAAAGACCGCGTGGGCTCTCGGAGGGGTCGAAGTAGCTCGTGAAAATGCCCAGGTCATGGAAGCGATCGCCGATAGCAAAGTGGCCCGTGCCGTATCTGAGGCAGTCGAAGAAAAGGCCGACGTTCTGGGCGCGCTTGGTGCGGTGGGCGCGGGGATGCTGCTCCGACCTGTCGGCGTGCTCGGCGGATTCGCCGTGGCCGGGGCGATTCTCACCGACACGATCGATATGCCGATTCCTACCGCGCAAACACTCGACGATTTCGCAACGGGGCTTCAAGAGAACCCGGAACGATACCGTGATCTTGCGGTGATGATCACGGGGCCCAGTCCCCATCAGCTCGAATCGCTAGAGGTCGGAGGTGAACTCCATTCCGAGTATTCAATCGATGCCGAAGTTGGAAAGGGCGTGAAAGGTGCCGGTTCGCTGGGGGCGAGTATTTCGTCGAGGAAGGTCAGCGAAGACGCCCACCTGGTGACGGTCGAACTCAGAGGGGAGACGGCCGCCAAGATCGGCGAGAAACTCTCGGGTGTGGGCCTCAATGTGACCGGTTCTTCGGACAAAAAAGTGCGCGTGTCGATGTTGATTTCGGGGAGAGAATCACACGAGGCCGTTTCGGCGCTTCATCGAGGGGACGTAGTAAATGCCCTCCTGACCGGGGCGAGCGCTGATGCCGAGGGTCTGGAGATCGAGAGCGGAACCGGTATTTCGGCGACTGCCGGATTTTTTGATGCCGAGCTCTCACGTAACTTCGAGCTGGGGATCGACGATGAAAAGGTGAGCATTTCGTCCGAGGTGAATCTCGGTGTCGGAGCTGAGCTCTCGAACCCAATCGCAAAGCTACCCAACCCGAATGACAGTCAGGGCGTAAAGGATTTCGTTGGCGCGTGGACCGAACTGACGAAGCTCGAAGAGTCCACCCACACTTCGGCCGATCTATCCTTCTCGGCGCGAGCCGCGATCGAAAGAGAACATGACTCCGCGACGAGTCTCGTCATAGAGCTTGGTGTTGCTGCGAGCCGCGAGGATTTTGAACTCGAAGGAAAACTCGAGGTTCGCATCACCGATGTGCGCGCAATGATCGAGAGCACAGGTATGACGGCAGAAGAACTCGTGACACTCGCCGAGACCGAACCCGAAAGATTGCTAGAGTTCATCACGGATAAGGATATCGAGGGTGTCGATGTCGACGCCGCCGTGCAATGCCGAGATGTCGAACCTATGTCAGCTTCCTTCTCGCCCGTGGACACCATGAGCGGAAGTGTCTCGCGGTTAAAAGCGTCGGCGTGGCGTGACATCGAATCTGGTTCTGCCGCCGCCACACGTTTTGGTGGTTTCTCGGACCCGCGCCAATATCGAATGTAGACCTGATGCAGGCCGCAGGCGCCCAGCCGATCTTTGACGGGCTTCAGATCGCCAGGGCTACCAGACCGGCCTGAACCAGCATCGTGCCGTCCATCACGACCGAGTAGAAATAGTCGCTCCGGTCGGGATGGCTGTGCGCGATCAGGGGGCTCGTCGTGACCACCGAGACTCCGAATGCCACCGCAAGCCACGGAGCCGCAGGTCCGAATCGCAGAACAGTACTGATCGTAAAAGCTGCCAGGAACACCACGGCGAGCGCCTTCGAGCCGCGGATGCCCAGAAGGTGGACGATGCTGACGATCTCGGATTCACGGTCGCTCTCGACGTCCCGGATCTCGAAAGGCACCGTGATGGCAAAGATGAAGAGAAAACGCTCGAGAACGACCCATTCGAAAAGCGCGTCGATGAGTCCGTAGCCAGCGACGAGTAGCGGCAGACCCGCTGTGACGAGCGCCCACACACCCGCGATGAAACCCGTCTTCATACCCGGCACGTTTTTGAGCCGCTTTCCACGGACCGGCACCATGTAGGCCGCCGAGATCAGAGCGAGAGGCAGCACCCCTGCGAGAATCAAAGGGTCGAGAACAAAGAGAAGGCCAAACGAACTCAGACCCGAGAGTACGGTGAGCGCCCACAGCCCTTTTCGATGCTCTCGGACCCATTGATGGCGGCGCGATCGCGCCAGCGCATCCTCGAGCGAGCTACCGAGAAGACGGTCGAGGTTGTAGACGGCAATCGTCGAAGTAAAGACCAGCGCCAACACGCTCCATGATATGGGCAGTGCCTCAGAGAGTTGCGTCGTGACCGTCATGGCGACGGCGCAGAGCGCAACGAAGATATTCGAGTAGACGAAAGCTCGCATCAATTCTTGCGATGCAGCCAGTCACAGAGAGGGCGAAAGACGTAGTCGTGCGCGAGATCGTTGATGAAGAGATCGGCATGGGCAAACCAATCCGAATCGGTGCCGACTTCGAGGACCTGGGTGTCGTCGGTCCCGATGGCATCGATCACGCTCAGGGCCGTATCGGGCGGAACGATACCATCCGCATTTGCCAATACGCATAGAAGCGGCGTCTGAATATCGCTCATCGCCTCTGTGACGTTCACGCCTGCCACATGCAGGTCTCGTGAGGAGATCCAATGCGAGATCTCCTTGTTCAGCCTGCGAATTGGGTCGTCCACCGTCTTCACGAGCTCACTGGCCTGCGAGAGATCGATGCGGTCGGTATTCATGTAGATATCGAGTACGAAAGGCAGACGTTTGGCGATCGGCAAGAATTTGGCTGCTGCTGCTCGCGTACCCACGATGGGGACGAGATTGGCGATCCTGGAAGAGCCAAAAGCAAAGGTGATCAGAGGGTGTGGGTCGACCCATCGCAGGGGACCTCCCATCGCGACCAGTGAGCCCAGACGGTGTTCGTCTCGATGATGAGCGAGATATCCGTAGAGATAAGTGGCGCCCAGACTGCAGCCGATGGCGTCGATGTCTTCGGGCTCGGCACGACTCTGCTTGCGTACGAAGTCGATTGCAGTGGGAACATCGGTGAGCGTGACGGCTCGAAATCCGAACTGCCGATCGCCACCGACACGACGCGACCCACCCTGACCTCTCAGGTTCGCTGTCCAGATCTCGAAGCCCTGGTCGGTCATGTACTTCACCATCGAATCACCGCGGGGGTGAAAATTCAGGATGAAGGTATTCATGCAGTAGCCAGGGATGATCAGTACCGGGCGCAACGACGGGTCATGCCGTTCGGGATTCCAGTACTGGCGTAGCTCGAGAAGCCACCCCTCCTGATTATTTTCGAAATGCAGGCGTTCTTTCACGTCCGTCACCCTACCACGACTACTCTTCGACGCAGTAGGTCACTTCGACGCTCGAAGCGCCGGCGAGGCTCAGACCGTTGAACTGAAGCGCGCCGGTCTGACAATCTTCAGTGGCTCCCTGGAAGGTAAAGCCAGATGCGCCGAGACGAATCGTAGTGCGCTCGTCGCCATCGATCGCCGTCACGGCGAGCGGCTCGTGGGCCATCGTCTTTGCGGCGCAGAGAGTCGTCGTGTCGGGGATCACAAAGCTGGTTGCGAGGGCCCGCATCGTGCTCCTCAGGTCTTCGACGCATGCGTTTTCGAAGGCCCCCTGATCACCGAACGACTGCGTGACCTCGAAGAGGCGATCGGCTCCATAGACCGTGCCGAGCCCCGAACTACAGACCGGTCGGATCTCGCCCGATTCGTTGGCCTCGCCGGGCGGGCCGCCGATCACCGCGACAGAGAGCCCCTCGGGTGTACGCTTGAGACCCTGGAATTCTTCGACCATTTCACCCACGGGAGTCAACGATTCGGCGTTTTCCAGGCAAGTCTGGCGAGGTTGCTGGGTGGGTCCGAGCGGCTGCGAGCTCGTGCAATCGTCTTCATTTGAGATGATCAGCGCGAGTATACGAGCGTCCTCCCGAAAGAACCCGAGATCTTCGGGCGACGCCTCGAAGAAGAGATCGCGAATCACGCCCAGCGATTGTTGGAACGAGTCTCCTTCGACGCCCTGCACCACATTACACTGCGCGACTTTGATGAAATTTGATGCCTCGGATCGGGCGATTCGGTCTCCATTGCCCTGACACCCATCGAGTAGCGTTCCCGGCGGGGCCAGCCGCGGAGCACCTGTGCCGTCTGTCGTGGCTACGGCGAGCTGGATGTCGAGATCGTCGAGCGGGCCCAGAAATTCGGGGATCGCATCGGCAACGCCTTGCTGCAGATCTCGAACATCTCCCGAGTCGTCGATGACGACGAGGACATCGAGCTTGTCGGGCCGCGCGTAGCTATCGAAGGTCTCGGTGAACTCGACGCCGGCCCGGCATTCCCCGGGCAAGAACGGGTCGGGATCGAACGCCGGATTGGGGTCGGTGCATCCGGTCAAAAGCCCGAGCGCCATTGAAATTGCAATCGTCGTCGCCTTTTTCATTCAGACCTCGATTCAGGCTGCCTGGACATCCAGTTCATCCACTTCTTTTCGACCCTCGAGCACGGCGAGCATCGTTTCCAACGTCTCGCGGTCACCATCTTCGAGGCTCAATGTGAGTCGTTCGATATCTTCGAAGTCCCACATCACGGGTACGATCTGTGGCTCGCGCCTCAAGACTCGCACAAACGAATCCACTGCATGTCGTGCGGCTTCTCTCTCTGCGGTTCGACGCAGCGCAAGCGATAAAAATTCGAAGAGATGTCGAACCGCCGCCCATCTCGGGTCGTGACTTTCGGACTTTTCGATGAAGCTATCAACCCTCGATGCCCCACCAAAGCGGACGAGATCCCGACAGAATTCAAAGAGCAGCGTCGCGTCCTCGGCTGCCTGGTCGAGGACATCACCGACCATGTCGACGGCCTCGTCGATCGCGCCTCTCCTCAACTTGATAGCCGCCATCGACATTCGATATCGACGGTTCTCAGGGTCGAGTTCCAGCGCTGCCTCAAAGGCTTTGGCGGCCGTGTCGACACGACTCAGAGAGAGCTCGATGATGCCGAGATTGTAATGCGAGTCGGGATTTCCCGGGTCGAGTTCGACCGCTCGACTCGCCATGCGCTCGGCTTCTTCGACATCTCCGAGTTCGAACGCCGCCGCGGTCAGGCCACTGGCGACCTCGGGCTCATCCGGGTCGAGCTTCTCTGCCTTTCGATAGTGCTTTCGAGCCTCTTCCGGCAGTCCCAACTCGAGTTCGAGATGCGCGATCGAAAGCCAGTGCTCGGGATTGTCGGGTTCGAGATGTGCCGCTTCACGATAGCAGTCGAGCGCCTCGTCGAATTCGCCCAGGTTCGCGTGGGCGAGTCCGCGATACATCCACGCCGAAGCATCTCCGTTTTGGAGCTTCAGTACGCGACGATAGGCGCGAATGGCCTTGGACCATTTCTCGAGTCCCAGCCATGTAAAGGCCGCGCGGCTCCAGATTTCATAATCTCGCGGAGCCAGACGCGCCGCACGCTCCAGGGTCTCGGCTCCTTCGTCGAATCGGCTTGCCTCGAGCATGAGTTGGGCTGCGTTCAGCGCAACCCCGGCATCTTCGAGACCCTGCTTCATGGCCTGCTCGTACGCGCGAAGCGCGTGCTCGTCGAGCGCGACGTCCAGAAAGAGGTCGCCCAGGTACGCGATATGGCGGGGCTCTTGAAACGTGAGCTCCTCGAGCGCGAGCATCAACTCGACCCCGGCTTCGTATTGCTCGTCGGCCATGAGTGCTTCGACCTGTGCGAGTTGAAGCGATGGCGCATCGGCATGGTGTTTCGACGCTTTTTTCAAGACGCCCAGGGCTTCTGAGCCCAGGTCCCTGAAATTAAGCAGGGTGGCATACGTGAGCACCGCATCCAGATCTTCGGGCCCCGACTTGGAATAGTAGTCGTTGGCCAGCTTGAGTGCGTCTGAAAGATCGTCGCGCTCGAGGGCCTTGATGACGCCCGGGCGGACAGAGTCGAGGCCTTTGCTCAGCAGCGAGTCGAGGCTCAGGGCGATCGGGTTTTCGTGGTTGAGTTCGGACATCGAGGCGTCACGTCGGGCGCAAGACAAAGGGCCCTTACAAATCACAATCACACGCCAATGTCCAGCGGGCTGCAGAGGATTCGTTACCCGGGAATGCCCCGATTATCGGTCGTCTCGAAGGTCAGGTATTCGACCTGATGTAAGAGATAGACGACGCGATACACATAGTCAGTCTCGCTCTCGGGTAGCTCACTCGAGAGCTTATCGAGCGAGTCGCCTGACTCGAAATGGTTGATGACGCGCAGAGACTTCGAGCTGAGGCGAAGTTCGTCGAGCGTGACGGGCGTGTCATTTCGCGTGTGCATCGGAACCGTGCGGCGCTCCTCGTAAAAACGGTGGATTCGCTCGATCTTGATTCGCTCGAGGCATCCTTCGACGAGCGTTCCGTAGGCATCGATTCCCAGTGGATAACCATGGGTTTCGGGTTCCTGATTTTCAAAGTAGCCGTATTGGGCCTCTTCCCACGTGAAGATGTCGAGAATCTTTTCGCGCATCTGCTCGGAGAGATGCTTGAAAATTTCGTGGGCTGGAATGGCCCCGATGGCGACGAGCGCATCGCCGAGGCGGCCGCCCCATTCACTCAGACGCTCGAGTCCCTCTTCGAGTTCTTCGGGCGAGATGATTTCGCGCGAGAGTAGAAAGGACCCGAGGAGTTCATCCTCTTTATTGGAATCGACCAGAATCGGCTCGCCGGCATCGAGGTAAATCGACTTTTCGACCTCTCCCCGTTGTACATGAAGTCGACCGGTGCCCTGGGTCCGGTGCAGCCTGGCGAGCAATCGTGCGATCGAGGTCGTCGCCAGATTGCCATCGTAGCTCGCATATTGTTGTCGCAACTCGTGAATCGCTTCACGTGCTTCTTCGGCCGTCTCGGGCGTGCCAGGCTCGGGCGGTACGTCGAGCACGGGAGCACTCGGCTCGGAGAGCTCTTCACCGGGGCGCACCCCACGCGCCCCACTATCCTCACGGATGGTGTCTTCGGCCCCGAGCTCATTGTTTTTCTTGCGTTTCGGTTTGTAGACCCCTGCGCCGACCGGCACGCTCGTCGATGCATCCCCGAGCGGTGTCGATCCTTCGACGAGTCCTTTGAACTCCTCGACTTCGATGGGTTTGAACCAATCTCCGCCGTCGACCGAGATCCGATCAGCCTCTTCGGGAGGTCGATCTTGCATCAGCTGGACGAGGGTTTTCTGCCCCATGGGGCCAAAGATGAGTCCGGCCTCATCTCGGTATCGATAGGTGGTGCCGTCCACTTCGTCGGCAGCATCCATATCCTCGGCAACCGAATCGAAATCGTCGGTATCGAGTTTGCGTTCGTTCGATGAGTTGGAAGCAGGTTTGACGAAGGCAGGCCTCTTCATCTCTTGCGATTGTGCTCCTGCGGCCGTCGCTGCAGCGACCATCTGGTCGTTGCGTGCTTCTTCTTCCGAGATTCGGCGCGACTTCTCTTGTTCGATTTCTTCGGCGAAGAGCCGCCGCATGAAGTTCGAGAGTTCGTTGGAGGTGACCTTGATGCGGTGCTGATAGCAGAAGTCCATCAGGGCCTGGTAGAATTGCCCCGCCGTTTGAAAGCGCTCTTCGCGATGCTTGCTGAGCGCCTTTCGCACGATCTGCTCGAGTTGCGAAGGCAGCGGTCCTGTCTTTTTCATTCCGTCTTCGATCTCTGCGTCGCGTACGCGCAGCATCACGTCGAGGTCTGAATTTCCGACGAAGAGTCGGCTCATGCTCAGGGCCTCGAAAAAGACGATCCCGGCCGAGAAGATATCGCTGCGCGAATCGATTTCATCGCCGACGACCTGCTCGGGGCTCATGTATCCGACTTTGCCTTTGAGCGTTCCGGTCTCGGTGAGATTTCTTTGAATCGCGGCCTTGGCGACACCGAAGTCGCCGATCTTGACCTCGCCGGCATAACTGATGAGCACGTTCGAAGGGCTCACATCTCGATGAATGATATTCAGATCTTCGCCGTAGGAATTCTTGGCGCGATGGGCGAAATCGAGCCCTTTGAGATATTCCATCGTAATGAAGAGCACGATATCGAGCGGAATCTTGAGTTCCAGACTCGCGCACCGGGCGAGCACGTCGAGAAGATCTTTCCCGTGCACGAACTCCATCGCGATGTAGTACTGCCCTTGAAGCTCACCGAGATCGAAAACCTGCACCACGTTGGCGTGGTAGAGGCTCACGGCGATCTTGGCCTCGTTGATGAACATGCTGACGAACTCGGTATCGTCGAGCAGCGTCGGCAAGATCATTTTGATCGCGAATTCTTTCTCGAAGCCGGCGGCTCCGAAGGTCTTGGCACGGTAGATCTCGGCCATTCCGCCGCTGCCGATCTTTTCGAGCAGCGCGTAACGACCGAACGTAGACCATTCGAGATTGCCTGCCTTATCTACCACGACCTGCGCTCAGTAGGGGGTGTATGAAGCAAAGTAATGCTCGAAGAAAGCGAACCACACTCACACGTATATGCCAAGAAATCTTCAATGAGAGAATAACACATGTCGTTTCGGATGGTCTAGGTCCGAATCGCGCTTGCACTTGTATTTATGCTGCCTAGATCATCGTTCCTATGTCTGGTGCACCTCGCGGCCGGCCATGTGATTTTCACTCTGGCATAATTTCCGAGATCCTTGCCTCAGCACCTCGGCCATCGGGTTACTTCGTCCTGCGTGGCGAGACACCCGGCCTTGGCGGAAATTGGGGAACACGATAAGAGTACCCCCGCTCTCGGAGCGCGACGACGCAACGCGAAGTCGCCCGGCGACGATGGTCATTCGGGCTTCGACCGAGCCTTTTCGTGGAGGCAGTAGAGATGAGTTTTGCACAATGTCTGGGAACGATGCTCCTGGCTCTTTGCCTGATCATTCCTGCCGGGCTCGTTGCGCAACCTCCGGCGACTGCCAGCGATCAGCAGTTTTTTAGCGCTGAGCATCGACAAAAACTCTACGAGAAAAGCAAAAAGAGCGAAGGCGTCGCGCTGCTGTGGACCCTGGCGCTCCCGCCCCTCGGAAATATCTACGCCGAAGAGTATTTCTGGGCCGGGATCTCGGGCATTTTGCTTGTCTTTGCCGGCACATTCGTCGGGTACGCGCTCACCACCGATCAGGACACATTTCTGGTCTGGGGCGCCGTGACCGGTGGTGTCTCTTACGTGACGGCCGGGGTGACGAGCGTGCTCGGAGTCCGCGACCATAATCACCAGCTCAGACGCGCACTCAAAGTGAGTGAGAACGCATCCTTCGAAACACGCGGCGTCTCACTCTCATTTTCCTGGTAAAGGAACGAAGATGGCTGACACACTCTACATCGTCGATGGTTCGGCCTATATCTATCGGGCTTTCTACGCCATTCGTAATCTGTCGAATTCTAAAGGGTTTCCGACAAATGCGATCTACGGCTTCATCCTGATGCTTCGTAAATTGCTCGAGCAGGAAAACCCCGAATATCTCGCGGTGACCTTCGACCCCTTCGGTGAGCCCGAGCCGACCTTTCGCACCGAGATGTTCCCGGAATACAAAGCAAACCGCAGCGAGATGCCTGAAGATCTGCGAGTGCAGCTCCCTTATTTCACGAAATTCGTCGAGGCGATGTCGATTCCGATCCTCAAGGTCCCAGGCGTCGAGGCCGACGATGTGATCGCGACGCTCACACGCCAGTCACTCAGTGACGAAGATTGGGATATCTGCATCGTCAGCGCCGACAAAGATCTTCTGCAGCTTCTCGGCGACGAGCGCGTGCGCATGATCGATACGATGCGCGACAAGACGTACACGGCCAAAGAGGCTCAGGAAAAATTCGGCGTCGAGCCGGACAAGATCAAATACGTGATGTCGCTCTGGGGCGACTCTAGCGATAATATCCCGGGTGTGCCGGGTATCGGGCAGAAAACGGGCGCCAAGCTCATCAACGAATTCGGGGATCTCGAAACTCTTCTTGCGAATATCGACAAGGTGTCCGGTAAAAAGCGCAAAGAGAATCTGCACGAATTCGCCGATCAAGCGCGGCTATCGCTCGAGCTCGTGAAGCTGAAAGACGACGTCGAGGTAGACCTCGATCCTGCCGACCTGAAGGTTACTTCTCCGTCGATCGCAAAGCTCACCGATGTGATGAGCGAGCTCGAATTCAGGAGTCCTCTCAAGGATATCAAGGCGTGGATGCGTACCCGGGGCTTCATCGACGGCGAGTCGACTCCGGCCATGCCGGATCCCGAACGAATGGCACCTGACGTCGACAAGGAATATCGGGCCATCTTCGACGAGTCTGACCTCGACGAAGCGATCGAAGCATGCATGGAGGCCGATCGTTTTGCGATTGATCTCGAGACGACGAGCATCGATCCGCTGAGCGCAAAAATCGTAGGGGTATCATTGGCATGGGAGCCACATGTTGGCGTGTATATCCCCGTCGGACATCGGCAGCAGGGTGAGCCGAGACAGCTTACGCTCGATGGTTCGGACGACCAAGACGACGATGGCCTGGTCCCCGATCAGCTCGGCCTCGAACTCGTGCTCGAGAAGCTCAAGCCGCTTTTCGAAGAGGATATGTATCCCAAGGTCGCCCAGCACTATAAATACGAGTGGATCGTCCTTCGGCGCCATGGGGTCGCGCTCGCCGGAATCGAGTGGGATACGATGTTGATGAGCTACCTGCTCGACCCCGGAAAGAACTCCCACAGTCTCGACACGATCGCGCAAGATTATCTGCGATTTGAGACCATCAAATACTCGGAGGTCGCCGGCAAAGGGAAGAATGAGGTGAATTTCGAATTCGTCGATATCGACGATGCGACCGAATATGCTGCCGAGGATGCCGACATCACTCTCATCGCCTGCGACAAGATGGAGAAGACGATCGTCGACGCAGGTCTGCGCGAAATCCACGACGACATTGAAATTCCACTCTCGATCGTGCTTGCGCGCATGGAAGAGAAAGGCATCTGCATCGATACCGAGATCCTCTCGGAGTTGAGTGAAGAATTCGAAGCCGAGATCGACAAGCTCCAGGACGCCATCAACGAGGCGGCCGGCGAAGACGTGAATCCCAACAGCCCCGTCCAATTGCGCGAAGTGCTCTTCGACAAACTCGGACTACCTGTCAAAAAGCGCACCCAGACCGGGCCGTCGACCGACCAATCGGTGCTCGAGCAATTGCGTGAACTGCATGAGTTGCCGTCGCTGATTCTCGAATATCGGTCGTTCTCCAAGCTCAAAGGGACCTACATCGATGCGCTTCCTGAGCTTATCCGAGAGGATACCGGGCGCATTCATACCGACTTCAATCAGGCAGTAACGGCGACGGGTCGGCTCTCGTCGTCGAACCCCAACCTGCAGAATATCCCCATACGAAGTGATCGTGGTCGCGAGATTCGCAGGGCATTCGTGCCTGCCGAAGGAAAGACGCTGATCTGTGCCGACTACTCGCAGATCGAGCTGCGAATCATGGCGCATATGTCGGGGGATCCCAAACTCGTGGAGGCGTATCAAAACGGGGCCGATATCCATCGCCTCACGGCTTCGCAGATCTTCGATGTCGACTTCGACGATATCACCGCGGATCAACGTCGGGCGGGCAAGACCATCAACTTCGGGGTGATGTATGGCATGGGCTCGCGTCGACTGGCGCGAGATCTGAGTATCAGCACGAAGGAAGCCAAAACCTATATCGAGAATTACTTCGACCGCTATCAGGGAGTGAGCGCGTTTTTCGAGCAGCTGAAATCTCGCGCCCGTGAGGTGGGATACGCCGAGACACTTTTTGGGCGTCGCCGAATTCTCTCGGAAATCAACGGCTACGGTCGACAGCGCGCCTTTGCCGAGCGCGTGGCGGTGAATATGCCGATTCAGGGAACGGCTGCGGATATCATCAAAGTGGCCATGCTGCGCATTCAAGAGCGCATCGACGATCGTGAATTGCCGCTCTCGATGCTCTTGCAGGTGCACGACGAGCTCGTCTTCGAGGTCGACGACAACGCGGTCGAGGAGGCTCGCGCGATGGTCGTCGAAGAGATGGAGGGCGTGATCGAGATGGACGTGCCGCTCTCGGTCGATGCCGGGGTCGGCCCCAACTGGATGGATGCCAAATGACGCCGACGCCGCACAAGACGATCGTCTTCTGGAAGCATATGTGCAGCCATTACGGAACGCGCGTCATCTCCAAGGAAGAAGCCGTTGAAATGCGACTCGCCGGACGTGGGCTCGAATGGCTGCAGATCATGAGTCACGAGCGTTTCATGAATCGCTACACCACGGTCTGGGGCACGCGTATTTATCCCTGGTTCACGGTCGGTCGCGGAGACACCGAAGCGCTCTGGAAGCAGATCGTGGTCTGTACGCACGAGCACCAGCATGTCGTTCAATTTCGCCGCGAAGGATTGCCGCGATATTCGGCACGCTACGGTCTCTCGCGACGCGAACGAGCCCGGCTCGAGGCCGAGGCTTATTGCTGTAATTTCGAGCTGAACTGGTGGCGGAACGGGAAGCTGCTCGACCCCGAGTCGACCGCCGAGATTCTCTATGATTATGGATGTCGTGAGCCAGACGTCGAGCTCGCCCGACGTGAGTTCGAGGCCTGTCGCGAACGACTCGAGCGCGGCGAAATCCGTAACGAAGCGACCCGAGTCGCCCTGAGTTTTCTCGACGCGTAGAGCCCGGGCCAGGGCGAACTCTTCTTTCGCTCTCCGGGCATCTCTGATACATCGATAGCGTACGAGGAAAGGTTCGTGAAGTAGTCGGTGCGGCCTCCTCATGCTCTGGAAAATGTGAAGATCATGACCGACATATCCCCCTCGAAATCGTTCATCTGGTTCACCAGGACAGTCGCCATCGTCGCTCTGATGACGCTCGGCGGTTTAGCGT
>CAYFTY010000009.1:0-17839 GCA_964346045.1 uncultured Bradymonadales bacterium
AGGAGGTGCTGGTCAAAGTGTTGCACCTCGAGTCGACCGACGCATGGAAAATCTTCGAGCTATTCGAGCGCACGGCCAAGGTTCTCGAGAGTCTGCAACATTCGCGGATTCCTGCCTATCGCGATCATTTCGAGCTGCCAGATGAAGAGGCGGTTCGCCTATGTCTGGTGCGCGACTACGTGGCGGGTGAAAGCCTGCAAGACGTGATCGACGACGGTGGCAGCATCTCGGAAGAGGAGCTCGTCGACTATGCCATCGAGCTCCTCGAGATTCTTGACTACCTCCATTCGAAGCAGCCTCCGATCATTCATCGAGACATCAAACCGGCCAACATCATTCGCAATCCCGAGGGTCTTTACCTGGTCGACTTCGGGGCCGTGCAGGCCGATATCATGAGCGAAACAGGAGGGTCGACGGTCGTCGGGACCGCGGGCTACGTCGCTCCTGAGCAGTTGATGGGACGCGCGCAACCATCGAGCGACATCTACGCATTGGGCATCACGCTGGCTCATCTTCTCTCCCGCAAGGCTCCGACTGAATTCCCGACCGACGGATTCGAGGTCCAGCTCGCCTCCGAGCTCGGTGCCTCCTCGGAGCTGACCTATGTGTTGACTCGCATGACACGAGCCGACGTCGACCAACGAGAGGACTCGGCCGAGCGTCTTCTCGAGACATTCAAGGCCCTCTCCGACGGACGCGCGATCACGGTCCGCTCCTCGACGCTTCCGATCGCTTTGCCAAGGGGTTCGACGCTCGAGCTCCGCGACGACGATGGAACACTCGTCATCGAGACTCCCAGACGACTCGCCAGCTTTTTGCGATCCTCTCAAAATCGATTGGACCTGGTCGTCACGCTGATTTTCTTCTCGATGCCGTTCGTGACGGCAGCTGCGTTGACTCCATGGGCGTGGCCATTCGCACTCCTCTATCTCGTCTTTGCCTACGCGCTCTGGCGCAGGTGGGAGGCGGCGAAAGTCATCCTCGAGCCTGAGCACCTTGTGCTCTCGCCGGAGCGCGGTGGAACCGTCTTGAATAACCTCGATGGATACGCAGACTTAGTGCCCACGCTAAGGGCATTGAGTCGAGCCGTGTCATACGACTCGATTCGAAAAGTCGTCTTTGCCTCGAACTCACGAACGGGGCGGCGCACGATGGTCCTGGAATGTGAGCCCGATACCGATCTGATGCCAGGCAACATCTACGCGGATCGCGACCAGGGCTGCGCTCCGAGAGCCTATGCTCTCGAGTTCGGCTGGACGCAGGGAGAAGAAATCTGGTTTGCGAACCTTCTGAACGCCCGACTCGAGCAGCACCGCGAACTTGCCGGAAAAGAAGACTAGCGCCGGTCAAAACTCTCTTCGAGTTCCATGAGCGGGATACGATAGTAGACCGGACGGCCATGAGGACAGTTCGCTTTGAAGTCGATTTCGTCCATCTGCTCGAGCAGAGACTCCATCTCCTCGTGGCTCAGCGGTGTCGGGCCGCGAACCACCGAATGACACGCCATGCGAGAGAGCACGGATTCCATCGCCTCGTCCATCCGATCGCTTCGTCCTAGCTCGGCGAGGTCGTCGACTGCGTCGGTGATCATCGCGGCATGTTTGGCGCGTGAGAGCACCGCAGGAACAGACTTGAGCGCAAAGGATTGCCCGCCGAATGGCTCGACTTCGAAACCTGCTTTCTCAAAAAAGCCGAGATGATCTTCGAGCGTCTCCGCCCGCATCGCATCGAGTTCGAGCCGTTGCGGAAAGAGCAGCGGCTGCACCTCTTTGTGGTCCTTCGCAAAAATTGCCTTCAGCCGCTCGAAACCGATTCGCTCGTGGGCCGCATGTTGATCGATGATCACCATACCGCTCGCGTCCTCGCAGACGATGTACATCCGCTTGAACTGACCAATCACCTTCAGGCTCGAAAAGTAATTCGTCGCGCCGACGTGGTCCTGAGGCTCGACGACATCGCCCACCGGTACGCGGGGAGGCTCAGAAAGCGGTGCAGCGCCGCGCGCCGCAAATCCCCGCTGCAAATCGCGATCACCGCCGGGATGATGAAAGAACGGAGAGAGAACTTCTCCTGTGCTTCCTGCCCGCGGCGCCCCCGGTTTGAGCTGCGACTGCCGGCGGTGTCGCGCATTCAATGGCTCGAAACTCGCCATGCCTGGCCCGACGTGCCGACCCTCGTGCTGACGCGGTTGGTCGTCGAGTTTGTAGGTCTTCACGTTGCGCCCCTCGAGCCATGGCGCCTGCGCTAACTGGTCTGCAATCGAGTGGTAGACCGCACGGTAGATAGAGTTCGTGTCATGAAATCGAACTTCGGTCTTGGCGGGATGCACATTGATGTCGACCAGTTCGAAGGGCACGTCCAAGAAGAGAACCACCGACGGGTGGCGCCCCTTGGCCAACATCGTTCCGTACGCGCCTCGAATTGCGGCCCGAATGGTACTGTCACTCACATAGCGCCCGTTCACGAAGGTGTAGACATTCTTGCCCGACCGCTGGTTATGTCCCGGCCGCGAGAAATAACCTCGACAGACCACCCCATTCACCGCCGGATACTCGAAGGTCTCGTAGAGATCGTCATAGACATCGCGCCCCAGCACGCCCAGAACCCGATCCTTCACATCCTCGACATCCGGCAAATCGAGCTTCGTCTTGCCATCTTTCTTCAAGAGGATCCGCACATCAGGTCGGCTCAAGCCCACCCTGACCAGCGACTCTGTAATATGCCGCGCCTCAGTGCCCGGCGTCTTCAGGAACTTCAAACGCGCCGGTGTATTGAAAAAAAGATCTTCGATCGTGATGACGGTTCCGGCTGCCATCCCGGTGTCCTCGACCTCCTTTAACGCACCGCCCTCGACCAAGAGCCTCGTGCCAGCAAGGTCGCCATGTGGCTTTGTCCGTATCTCCATGCGACTCACACTGCCGATACTCGGTACCGCCTCGCCGCGAAAACCGAGCGTCGCGATCGAGAAGAGGTCGTCAACCTCCTTGATCTTGCTCGTCGCGTGCCGCTCGAGCGCACGCAAGGCATCCTCGCGGCGCATGCCACAGCCATCGTCCTCGACACGAATCAGTTCCTTGCCCCCATCGACAATCTCGACCACCAGCCGCTGTGCTCCCGCGTCGAGACTGTTCTCGACGAGCTCCTTCACCACAGAAGCAGGTCGCTCGACGACCTCCCCCGCCGCGATCTGATTCGCCAACTCGGGCGCCAAAACCGAAACCGTCCGCGGCTCTTTCGCCGCACTCTCCTTCGCAACATTTCGATACGTATCTGCCATAGCAACCGCATCCTCACTCGCCGACCCACGAACTTCAAGCCGCACCTCAGCAGACCGTCCATAAGACAGTTCTCCCATGGCTCGGTTTTTTTGATTTTACTAAAGCTCGATGCCTTTCCTTCGATTTATTCAAATGGAGTTCCGTGAGATTCGACGGTCGGAGTCCGCCTGAGGTTGGTTTGGAGGCTGCCTGGGTGCGATTATTGCGCAACTTGTCACCGTGGGGCTCGAGGCTGTTCTTGAGGGTAATGCGGCCGGATTCCCGCCCGGCTATTGGGATTGGGGTTCAGCAGAGGGAATCGTCAGTCATAGTTGAGGAGCGGATACCAGCCTCGATCGAGAAGTGGTTCGGATTTAACGAGTTTGCGCCGGCGATAGAGAGACGTGCCTTCGGGATAGACCACGTCGGATTCGCCATTTTTTTCGGCCTCACGAGAGGCTCGGTACTCGGACCAGAAGATCCGGTCGAGCTCGCGAGCCCTTTTCACGAGCGACTTTTCGCGGGCCTGGTAGTGCGGACAGGCGTCGAAGATGCTGGCGCTATCGCGGCCCATTCTTGCCGAGGGCAAAAATGAGGTCACTCCAGAGCCGAGTCGACGCGCTCTGAGGGAGCGCGGACAGTCAAAAATGCGAACATCCTGATAGCCTCGGAATTTTGCTCCGCTGCGTCGAATTCGGCGACATTTCATTTCGATTTGATGATTCGCTTTTGCCCGCAGGTCTTCGAGCGGGAGGTCTTGGAACCCGGGAGGAGGCACGGGTCGTATGGTAACCGGACCCTCACCTCGTGCCTGAAAACGGAAGAACTCGTCGGGCGGCGGCTCGAACGTCAGAGAGCGCCCCCAATCGTCGGGCAGGATCGTGAGCCCTGAATGGTCGCTCGCGCGCGGAACGATGAGCGCAGCGACGGGATTCACAGCGATGTAGATCACGTCATCCCATGCTGACTCGGGGTCGAGGCACTCAATCTGGGCCGGGCCAGTCGTGCACCAGAGCCCAACGTGCTTCAGTCGGTGCCGGTGATTGAGATAACGAGCGATTTGACTGTTCAGCGCCTGGGTAAACTCGTCGATGGTTGGCTCGTCGCCCGAAACCAGCAAATGATAGTGGTTGCCCATGAACACGCATGCGTGAATCGTGAGCCCGTATTTATCCAGGAATCGAGCAAGCAGGTAACCAAAGACGGCGTTGACCTCGGCATCGGGTTTGAGCCGAAAGAGTTGACCAAGTGTGCGGCGTCCGATCTGGACGACCCGTTTTCGAAGTTTGCGACGTGGTTTCAAGGTTCGCTCCGCGCAGAGTGGTGCCAGCACTCTGGTTTTCGGCCGAAGCGAATTTTCGTTGCGTCTTTTTGGAATGAATCTAGCGCAGACAGCGCAGTTGTGTTGCCGACACCCTAGTTTTTGCGGGCGATTCCGCGAATCGTGGGACGCAGAAATGGAAATGCTTTGCGCATGCTCTCCCGCTTGATTTCGATCAACTCGAACCCGGCGGCTTCGATGGCCGCCCCGGTCTGACGACAGAGGCGACAACCGTCCCCGATCACCCTCCAGAAAGGATCGATGCGACGCTGCCACTTGAGTCGGGCCGGGTTGTCGTGGGCCGCAACATGCTCGAGAAAGATCAGCTCTCCGCCGGGTTTCAACAACCGATATGCCTCTTCGAGTGTTCGCGCCTGATCGGGCACCGAGCAGAGCACGAGCGTCGATACCACGGTGTCGAAACTTCCCTCTGGAGCCTGCATCGACTCCATCGTCCCCCCGATGATCTGCCCCTCGAGCCCTGAGCCCTCGAAACGCGGCGACAGAGCGTCTCGCATGTGAGAGTCAGGCTCGACGAGCACCACCTCGACATCGTCAGGGTAGTACTGCAGGTTGATTCCAGTGCCAGCTCCGAGCTCGAGTACGCGACCTTTTGCGCGGCCCAGTAATTCCTCTCGCCACTGCCCCAGACACGCCTCTTCGGTCTTTGCCATGAAAGGGTCATAGAGTTTTGCCATCAACCACGACATTGCGCCTCCGCGCCCGGTATCGAACACTCGAATCCCTTGCTACACTGCCATGAGCGTCGGCAAAGAGTAAGTGATGAAATCGCCCCCATTCATGCGCAGTCTGATCCGCCAACCGGACCGGCAGAGAGCCGAACACATGACTGACGGTCGACATCCGGTCTACCGCAACATCTTCGCGGCCACGTCTGATGGGATGACCTCGGGGGCACCCCATGTTGTCGAGCAACGCTGATGCCAGAACCCATCAAGAAACTCTTCATCGATTTCGATGGCGTCATCCACGCCTACGAGTCCGCGTGGACACGCCCGTCTGAGATCAAAGACGGACCGGTGATCGACTCCGAGACCGGACAGAGTTCGGTACAGTGGCTGACGCGCGTCTTGCAGTCGGGTCACTTCGAAGTTCATATCTTCAGCCGTCGTGCGACCGACCCTTCGCAGGGTGGTATCGTCGCCATGCAGAACTGGCTCCTCGAGCATGGTCTCTCGCCTCGCTATCTCAAACGACTCAAATTCGAGACGGGCAAGCCCGACTGGCATCTGATCATCGATGACCGAGCGATCGGATTCGACGGAGATTTCCCGATGGCCCATGAACTCAAGTCCTTTCGACCCTGGAATAAACGCCGAGATGACTAAGCCCCTTGTTGCTGTTTCATCGTGCTGGTTTGCCCCGGACCCGGAGCGTACCCGCTACAACGGTCGACCGCTGCTCTTCGTCGAGCAATCGATGTCCGATTGGCTCCTGCGCGGAGGGTTTCTGCCCGTCGGCATTCCCTTCCCGACACCTACTCGAGAAGATGTACCCTTCGACGCGCACCAATTCCTCGAGCGTGTCGATGCCCTGGTTCTCCAGGGCGGTGTCGACGTGGCGCCGACGAACTACGGAGAACAACCCATGCGCGAGGATTGGTCGGGAGATGCCATCCGAGATCATTATGAGATGGCCCTGGTCGAAGCCGCCCTCGATCTCAGGCTCCCGATTCTGGCGATATGCCGCGGCCATCAACTGCTCAACGTCGTCCTCGGCGGTACGCTCTATCAGGATATCGAGACACAGATCGCAGGCGCTCTTCAACACCGAAATGCCGAGATCTACGAGAAGAACTTCCACGATATGACGATCGCGCCCGGCTCGTGGCTCGAGAAACTCTACCAGGGAAAGCACACAGTTCGCGTCAACTCGGTACATCACCAGGCGATCAAAGATCTCGCAGATGGTCTGGTTGTTCAAGCTCGTTCGAGCGAAGACGACGTCATCGAGGCGGTGAAGCTCGACGACGAACGGTTCGTCGTCGGCGTTCAATGGCATCCGGAGTTTCAGGACCCTGCCGATGGCGGTTTGCTCGAGACTACGCCTCTCCTGAAGGCTCTTGCCAGAGCAATCGACCGCCCTTGAACAAAAAAGCCCCCGATTGGCGTTAACCGGGGGCTTTTCGAGCGAGGGGATTCGGATTTTCGAACCACCTGGAGGAGTGGTCCATCGTCCGAGCAGGAAGCCTCACTCACCGTCGTCCTTGACGGGTCATACTCGACACGAGACTAACTGCGTCTTCGGCAGATTCTATTCCACGCTCCATCCAATGGCGGGTGACCGGCCTGACTCGAGTCACGAGATGAGCTGACCACAAATCTCAGAGTCGCCTCGTGTGCAGGTCTGAATCCACAATTCCCTTCCACCAATGCAAATCGTTGACAGAAGAGCGTCAAGAGGCAGAGACAGGGGCGACGAAAAAGCCCCGGCGATGCCGGGGCCTGGAACTTAGATAGCGCCTGCATCAGAAATCAGGAACACACTGCGGCGGGGGTCCGACCGTGTCGTCACAGACGAAATCGTTTCCGCAGTCATCATCCATGCGGCACCCAACCGTGCAGAATCCACCGCTGCAGACCTGATGCGTCAGACCAGCAGTCTGGCTACATTCACTGTCCACCATGCAGCTTCCGTTGTTCGTGGTGTTGTTCTCATTGTTCGAGTTGTTGCCGGCGCCCCCAGAGCATTGTTCGACCTGCGCGCAATCGCCGTTCGCGGCATCAATGCAACCCTTAAGGGCTCCAACCACGCCTCTTGCTCGCCACATGCTGCGATTGCAAGCGCTCGACTGTCGCTCGTGACATCGTCCGTGCAGCGGATGAGCTCGTCGATGATCGTCTCGCAGTCGCCGCTGCTGTTGCTGCCGGTGTTGTTGATGCCAGTGTTGTTGTCGTTGTTGCTGGAGAACTCAGTGCATGGAAGGCATGTTCCCGGGGCGCCGCCCGAGAGGTCACAGAACTGGTTGCCGGCACAGTTATTGTCCGAGGTGCAACCCACCGAGCACACGAGTTCGGCGTCGTTGCAGTATTGTCCAGCCTGGCACATGAGCGCGCCCGCAGCGATGCAATCGGTGACGCCAGTCCGACCAGCTTCTCCGCACTCGCTCGCGTTGTTCGCGCTCGTGTTATTTACGGAATTATTATCACCGCTCTTGCTCTCGCCATCATCTCCGCATGCTGTGAGCGCAAGCGCACAAAGAAGAACAGGCAGCATCATCGTCAGTTTTCGCATTTCCATCTCCCGTAGCCCAACCACGGCACAACACCACGTCGTGCGTCATATTAACTGAGCAGGCGTGGTCACATGGACAACGCATCCATGTCAAGCAACGCGACCGAAGACGACCCGATCAGGCGTTCGATGAAGTGCCCAGCCGTGGCCCTAAAAGAAAACCCGTCAGCGCACGCTGACGGGCTTTCTCGATTCAGTTGTCACTCCGCCCGCCCCTACATGAACTTTTCCCACGGCTTGTAGTAGTACTCACGTACAAGGTCGATGGCCTCTTCGAGATAGCCAATCAGGGCCTCGGTCTCGATGTCCTCGATCTTGTCCTCGAGGTGACCGTAGGTATTGATGGGCGACGACTTCGGCTCGAGTTGATCATTCTCTTCGATGAAGTCATTCAGCTGTTGCCAGTGTTCGTCGGCAGGCGACTTGTTCGGGTGCGGTTGCGCATAGAGCTTGACCACGCCCTTGGTGTTGATGTCCATGACGGCGTAGCCAATCGAGCCGTAGCGAAGATTCATGCCTCCGGCGCGACCTCCGCCAATCTGCATGTCACATCCGAGTTCACGAGCGCGAATCAGCACTTTTTCGAGTTTTTCACGACGCTCGGTTCCACCACGTTTCTCAGCTTTCCGTACGACAGCAAGCGTATCCAAAGGTCCTCCTGTTTGGAGATTCTCAAAGGCGGGATACCCGCCAGCTCCGCTGCCCTCCGGCTTGAACAGCGAAACATTACAAACGCATGCAGATTCTTTGTCGCCTCAACTGGACGGGAGGCACCGAATACTGAAAAACATAGATTTCAGTACTGCATACACAACGGCCCCCGCAGTGCGGAGGCGATGTAGGAAGTATACATACATATCGAAATTTTTCAAGTGCTCGAGGTCCATTCGCCGCAAGGTCCAGACCGTTTGGTCGCTTGAATGGAGGGCCTCGATGCCATCTGGCGAACCCCCAAACGCCATGGCGCACATGTTCGCAGGCCCCTACACCACGAGCCAGGTCATGGTCGCCAGAGACGCCTTCACGGATCGACGCATCGCAGGACACGCCCATCCTCGAAGGTCCTTGTCGAATTACAATTTCCTTCGCTGACATGCTGAACGGCGTCATGCACCGTGAGGAAGAAAGACTCGGCTCCGGCCGCGTCAACAAAACCCGAGCGTTGCATGACCTCAAAGGCCGGGCGCTTCACGTTCGCGAGGTGCAACTCGACCCCTCGTCGCCGGTAATCGTGAAGGATCTCGTGCAGTGCTTCGTCAGCAGACGAGTCGAGCTGATTGATGGCGCTGCAGTCGATGATCACGTGTTCGAGGGGCCCGTGGGTCTTCTCCAACTGCTTTAGATGGTCTTTCAGGAACGTGACGTTGCCGAAGTAGAATTGGGCATCCATCCGAATGATCAGCACCTTCTCGAAGAGCGTCGCCTCGGGATAATTCTCGACATTCCGATAGGACTGGGTTTTGTCAACCCGCCCGAGGACCGCGGTATGGGGACGGGTCGTACGAACGACGAACCAGCCCAGTGAGGCGAGCACCCCGATCGCGATGCCCTCCTCGATCCCGATCGTAAGGGTCGCAACGAACGTTAGGACGAGAAGCGCCAGATCACTATGCTTGACCTTCCAGAGATGTTTGACCTCGTCGACATCAATCAAGCCGAAGACAGCCACCATGATGATCGCCGCGAGGACCGCTTTGGGAAGGTAATAAAAGAGCGGGGTGAGAAAGAGTAATGCGATCGTCACGAGCCCCGCCGTCACGAGCGAAGAGAGAAGGGTATTCGAACCGGCCGAGGCATTGACGGCGGTGCGGCTGAATCCGCCCGCAACTGGATACCCCTGGAAGAACGCCCCCCCGATATTTGCCAGACCCAGACCCACCAACTCCTGATTGGGATCGACTTCGTAGCGGTTCTGCTTGGCGAAGGCCTTTGCAACGGCCATCGATTCCATGAACGCGACCAGCGAAATGGTCAGCGCCATGGGAAGGAGCTCTCTCAGGGCCTCGAGCTCGAGCTGGGGCAGGTTGGGTGCAGGCAATCCCGGCGGAACCGCACCGACGATCGCCACGCCGGCCTCATGCAGCCCGCCAAGATAGACAGTCAATGTGCCGATGAACACCACCGCGATGGCGCGCGGGAAATTGGGTTTCCACTTTTTGAGCAACACGAGCGTCACGATCGAGACCAGACCGATACCGAACGTTGTGATATCGACTTCAGCAGCCTTTTCGAAGGCCTCGATCACGATCGTATGGATCTGCTTCGAGCGCGGGATATCGACCCCGAGCAGATGCTTGAGCTGACTCAACCCAATGATCAATGCCGCAGCCGACGTAAAGCCACTCACCACCGGATGAGAGAGGAAATTCACCAGGAATCCCAACCTCGCCACCCCCATCACGAACTGCATGACCCCGACCATCAGTCCGAGGAGCGTGGCGTAGATGATGAACGCTTCGGTACCACCTTCGGCGAGGCCTGAAACGCCAGTCGCAACGAGGAGTGAAACCATGGCCACCGGGCCCACAGCGAGTTGGCGAGAGGTCCCAAAGAGTGCGTAGATCGCCAGAGGCACGATCGACGCGTAGAGGCCGTGGATCGGCGGCAGACCTGCCAACATCGCGTATGCCATTCCCTGAGGGATCAACATCACCGCGGTGGTCACACCGGCCGTCAGGTCGCCACGCAAATCGCCGCTATCGTAATCACGCATCCACGCGATCGATGGCATGTACTTCGCGAGTCGGGCGTGAATCATTTTCTCTCCTGCTGCAATATTTGCGCAAGGCGCGCCGGGGCCCAATTATCCATGCTTTTCCAAAGCCAGAAAGGCTGATCCAAGAAAATCCCGTCCGCAGTGCACGTGAAGCGAATGGCCGCCTTTTTACTTGTGGCTTTTGTTTCAACGAAATGTTTCATTGTTTCAACCGACGGGCGCGTCTCGCGCATTCCCCACAGAGCACAAAACCCTTAAAACAACTTAAAAACAACATCTTATAAAAATATCGAGAAACCTGGCATCACGATTGCATCTACCCAACATGAACACGGAGGCGAGTGATGAACGCACTACGAAATGATGACGACATGCAGCAATGGCTGACGCAAAATGAAGGAGCTTCTGTGCTTCTTCTATGGCGCGCAGGTCAGGAAGAAAGCCTTCGCGCATTCGAGAAGCTCGAGTTTCCGCGAGGGTGGGACACTGCATCGCTCGAAGTCAACGCTGCTCCTGAAGCATCTGAACGACTGGCCATTCACGAGTCGCCAGCGGTCGCCATTCTTTACCGCGATTGCCTTCTGGCCGTGGAATACGGATGTGACGATGGATGTAGAGCACGTGTCGTGCGCTGGGCACAGCGTCAATTACGAGAATTTTTGAGAGCTTGAATCCTGAGTAACTCCTGAGTACGCACAAGTACGAGGTACAATATGATTATCGATACAACATCCTGGATCCTGGCGGGCGTCGGAGGCGTGCTCATCGGGCTCGCGTCGGTTGCGCTGATGGCCTTCAATGGCCGAATCGCCGGAATCAGCGGGATCACCAATGGCATACTCTTTCCAACCGGCGGAGACACCGCATGGAAGGCGCTTTTTCTAGTCGGTATGATCGCGGGCGGACTCGCAGTCTACCTCGTCTATCCCGAAGCCTTCCCCACCAGTGAGTCGATCCCGAGGTCGCTTCCGGCCCTGGCCATCGCCGGGCTTTTGGTCGGATTCGGCACTCGACTGGGAAGCGGATGTACCAGTGGTCATGGCGTCTGCGGCATGAGCCGTTTTTCAAAGCGCTCGATCCTGGCAACCCTGACCTTTATGGCAACTGGCGCCGCCGTCGTCGCACTCGTCCGCTTTGGATTCGGAGGTACGGTATGAATAAGGCACTACTTTCAGCATTCGGCGCAGGATTCCTATTCGCACTCGGCCTGGCCATTTCAGGCATGACGCTTCCCACCAAAGTGATCGGATTTCTGGATTTCTTTGGTGAGTGGGACCCTGCCCTGGCCTTCGTGATGGGTGGCGCAGTCATCGTCTACGCCATCGGATTTCGGCTGGTCACAAAGAAAGAAGCACCGAAATGCGCGCCGAAATTTTCAATTCCGACGCGAACCGACATCACCCCGCGCCTCATCATGGGCTCGGCGATATTCGGAATGGGCTGGGGCCTCGGCGGGTTGTGCCCCGGGCCGGCGCTGACTTCGTTGACGACCGGACTCCTCGATGTGGGCGTCTTCGTCGCTGCCATGCTCACGGGCATGTATCTCTTCGGAGTCGTCGATAAGGTCCTCAAAAATCGAAAAGACGAAAAGAACAAGGCGAGCTCAGGCTCGCTTGCAACAAGCAAATAACCAACCGGGTACACACCCAAGGAGAACGAGATGGAAATCAAACCATTTTTCGACGAACGCACCTGGACTCTCACCTACGTGGTCTTTGATCCAGAGACCCGAGATGCGGTCGTGATCGACCCCGTGCTCGACTACGATCCCGCGTCTTCCAAGACGTGGACCGAATCGGCCAAAAAAGTGGTCGATTTCATCCGCGACAAGGACCTGAAGCTGCACTACATCATGGAAACCCATGCGCACGCAGATCACCTCTCGGGGTCCAAGATCTTCAAGGCTGCTTTCCCGGATGCAAAGCTTGCGGTGGGAAAACGCATCACCGAAGTGCAGTCGCTCTTCAAAGGCGTCTTCGACCTTCCCGAAGACTTTCCAACCGACGGGCGCCAGTTTGACGTGCTCCTCGACGAAGGCGACACGCTCGAGGCAGGCACACTGAAGTTCGAAACAATCTTCACGCCGGGTCACACGCCCGCATGCGCGACCTACAAGATCGAGGACAATATTTTCACGGGAGACGCCCTCTTCATGCCCGACATGGGAACGGGACGCTGCGACTTCCCAGGTGGTAGTGCCAAAGACCTCTATAATTCGGTGCACGAAAAACTCTACAGCCTTCCCGATGACACCAAGGTTTGGACCGGACACGACTACCAGCCCGGTGGACGCGAGTTGAAGTACGTTGCTCCACTCAAGGAGCATAAGGAGAACAACGTGGCGCTCCCCGCCGACATGAGTGAAGAAGAGTTTGTGGAATGGCGTGAGAATCGCGACTCGGGCCTTTCGGCACCGACCCTGCTCTTTCAGAGCGTGCAGGTCAATGTGGATGCAGGAAAGCTCCCGAACCCCGAGGAGAATGAGATCCGCTATCTGAAGATCCCCATCAACGTCTTCAAGCCACCGCAGGAAGGCGAGCTCGAATTGAGTCTGGTCTGAATGAAAAAACCAGGGCCCTTCGCCCTGGAATACATTCTCTCGAGAAAAGCCGCGGCACACTGCCGCGGCTTTTGATGTTGAACAACCAATCCCTCAGAAGCCGCCGTGCCACGTAAGCCAGACCGTGTGGCTCACCTCACCGTCGGTGAACGCAAGATCGTAGTTCGGGATGAACTTCAGATAGTGATCGTCAATGAAGAGCGTCGCCCCCGTGGTGACGCGGTGGGTCGTGACGCCCTGATCGTTTAAAATGCCATAGCGGGCGCCCGGGCCAATCTCCATCTCATTGAAAATGGGAATGCGGTACATGCTGAAGGCATAGGCCCCCCAGTTCAGCTCGTCGATTGCATCTTCGGAATTCGGCGAGAGCAGGACCTCAGCCTGAAGGTCCCACTTCTTTGTCATATACATGACGGCGAAGTCGATGGTCTGCGGATACGGCACCGGCTGTACCAGTGCTCCCATCGGGTCTTCCGGTGCAGCCACCAGCTCATTATCTGCAAGCACGAGCTGGAAGTACGAGAGGTGAAAGCCCAGGCCACTCTCGAAATTCAACGCCACGCGACCGCTGATGTAATTGCCATCGCCGTCCGGTAGAAGCGCGATTTCCTGTGGCTCGGGCACAAACCAACCCAGTCGAAGATTGAGATCCATCGTTCCGATGGGAATGGTGCTGATGGCTTCGACTCCCGGCAGACGCTCTTCGTTGAGGTTTCGTAACAACGAGCGCCGCACAAAAGGGATCTTTCGAGCGCCGCGGATGTATTCAGCGGTCGTCGGCCGTCGGTAGATGCCCGCTTTGAGGTGCAGCACTTCGAGCGGCTTGAGCAAGACGTACACATCGATCAATTCAAAGTTGCCCGATTTGCCTTCGGCACGCACGTACCCTTTGCCCCACTTATTCTCGATCGACCCCATCAGACGGGCGTATTGAAAGAATGGGCCCTGGTCGAAATCCTCGTCATCGGCCTCGAATACCCAGCCAAGTCGGGCCAGACCTCCCAGACTGAGTTTTCGATCGCCGTCTTCGAGCAAAGTGTAGGCGCTCGCGTTGGCAGGTATCAGCAGAAGGAACGCGAGCAAAGTGACGAAGACGGTTATCAATGTTCTCATGACATCTCTCTTTTTCCGAAAAATACAGAATAGGCTGATGTGATGCGAACATGCCGCCCAAAGAAACGAGACGGCCCACTCGCCCGGCGCGCCCAGGAGACTAAGCGGCAAGCTCTTGACCGCACCATCACTTGCCCTTGTGGCACTCCACTCAACCTCGAGACGGCGGTAAGATTTCTCTGAATTCTGTTTTATTCCCCCCAAACGCGGGGTCTTCAACGTCAATAAAAGAGCCCGCCGTCACGGCGGGCCGGCTCTTCGCGAAGCATAGAGCGTACTTAATGATTTCGTTTCGACTCTCGCTTCTGAAGTTGCCGTTCGGCCGCTTCGAATGCGTCGCGAATCGCGACGTAGACGTCTTCGTGGGTGTTTTCGTCACCAGGGTCGTGCGTGACGTAGACATCCTGACCTCCAGGCACAATAACCTCGAGGTTCACGCTGAACGGATTACCCTGCGACTGCGATTTATGCGATTGCTCGACGACTGCGATCACACGACGGACGTCGGGATTACGTCGATTCATCGACTCGACGCGTTTTTCCAACTCGGCTTTCACCGCTTCCGACGATTCCATGCCGCGAAACGCGATTTCCAATTCAACTGCCATGATCTTTCCTCCTTCTGCCGCCTAGGCGCGGCACCAAACGAAATGGCACAGTCCAACCTATACCACGACGCTACATCGACAAGCAGAATCTTGAGAGAGTCGTTGCTGCGCCAACGGTAGAATCTCGTTACACTCCCCGGCATGATTGCTCTTCGCCCCATCATCGCCATCCTCGCGATTCTCGTCGGACCGGCGGTGGCTCTGTATGTGCTCTTTGCGGGCGTTGAGCCGCCAGGGCCGGCTGAACTTCTCGTGGCCGGCCTTTTCATCGTGATCAGTGTCGCACTCGCCCGTCGGGCCGTCATCGATCCCCTACGAGCACTGGCCTTCTGGCGCCGGTTCGCACGCGAGCGCGGACACGAGTTCCTCGGAAGTCTCAGCCGCGAACCCGTCGTACGCGGCAAACACGAGGGCCGAAGGTTTGTCGCGGGTTTGAGTACCTTCCTCGCGCACGGTGATCTTGACGAACGGTATCGCACGATAATCTCGGTACCTATAGAAGTCGGCGTGCCCGCGGGATTTCGGGTCTACGGACGCGACGAACCGACCTGGGTCCATGAGGAGTCTGGCAAGCGAGAGATCTCGACCGGAGACCGCGAGGTCGAGGGCGCGCTGGTATGTGAAGGCCACGATGCCCCGGCGGTTCGCGAGTTCGTGCTCGAGCCTGCTCATCGCGAGGCTCTGCTGGCCCTGCACGAAATTTATCCGGAGCTTCTCGTTCATGGCGCCGATGCCGATGAATTGCCCGCCGAACCCGGTGGAGCAAGCGGGGTCGTCACGGTCGCGCTTTACGGTCGGATCGCTGATGCGGTCGAGCTCGAGCGACACATTGCGCGCATTGCCGAGTGCGCAGGAGTACTCGATGACTGATCGACCCCGGGCCGAGTTCGGCGGCTCGGCCACTACAGCCCGGGAATGCTGCATTATGCCGGTACTGGTATTGGGGTCTCGACCGTCTCGGGCATCTCGAGGCAAGACTCGAAGGACGGCCCCCTATACGCCGGGCAGGCGTACTGGGTTCACCTGAGATCGAGCCCAAAATCCACGGCAGACCGACGTATTCTTTTCGTTTCAAAGCACCTATTCCCACCTCGCGCTCACCCGAATCCATCGCGGTGAGACGCAGGGTGAACTCACCCTCAAACCGGTGCTCCCCCGTGCAGGCGTACGCATCCGACGACTGGCGTGAGATCGCCGAGTCACATCGAGACGAGTTATTGGACGTGCTCGACCTCTGGGGAGCGCCGTCGTTCGGATTCGATGACGGTTCGCTCTGGGGGCAAGACAGGATGGAGTGGATCTGGCCCCATATCTGAGACTTCAGAGCTGGTCGACGACAGGACACTCCCATCCGTCATAAGCCCCGCCGAGTTCCCGAACCTTCAAGAAGAGCGGGATCGAGATACGGTCAACGGTCGGCAGATCGACAGCATGCGTCAGCGTGCCGCGCGCACCGAAAGCCCGGTCCTCGGCCTCATCGTCTTCCCAGACCTCGACGCCCTCGAAATCCTCGGACGTCAGAACATGGGCGAAAGCCTCGGCGGCCTCTTCGGTGTGAAAGTACGCGCGATGAGTCACCGAGCGGGGCACCTCGATCGCTGAGTCGTGCTCCTGCAGAGTCGCGATCAGCCGCTGATTCTTGATGCGCTGCATCGCCACCGGTTCGGGATAAAGAAACTCACGGTAGAGCTGCCACTCGTCGTCGCGTCGGCCGCGAGCCTCGAAGGTGCGCGCAGGGAAAGTATTCTCCAGACGCAGCAAAAGCTCTTCGGAGCGGTCTGTGTCGGCGTAGATGAAAAACTCCCGACGCCCATCCCCGGTGAGACGCCCGGCGAGCGCAAGGTCTTCGTCATCGGCCCATCGACCGAGCTCTTCCTCGAGCTCATGCAACATGTCTCGATCGGACTCGACCGGAAGGATCGTTCCCGACATCGACTCGAACTCGGCCTTCAACCACACCAGAACAGGGTACTCGGCGATCGGCGCGATTTCGTCGAGACCGAGGTTGACGACGATCATCACAAATTCGCGGTCGAGCTGGGTCGGATATGCATCCCATTGTTGGGGAAGGTCCATGGCGCTTTACCTCATCGTGGGCGCGTTCAATCACGTCTCTCGTAGCGATTCCCGCCCCACGAGGTCAAGCTTGTCGTTTCATACCAGCCATGCCGTACATGTCGAACGCTCGGTCGCGTGGGGCGACATGGACGCATTCGGTCACGTCAATAACGTTCGCTCTTTCGGGTTCTTCGAAGACGCTCGCATCACCTATTTCGAAGCCATCGCCATTTCGGCAACCGCGCAATCCACAGGCTGCAGGCCCATCCTTGCGAGCACATCGTGTCGATTCCGAGCCCCGCTGAGCTATCCCGACCCGCTGCGAATTGGCGCTCGTGTCACCGGGGTCGAGCAAGATCGGTTCTCGATGGAATATGCGGGTGCGTAAATCCACCGAATTGCGGCGTCCCGAACTGATCAGGGGATCAAGATATCGACCCACACCATGCGGTGGTCCGATGCTTCGACGAGCTCGGCCCCTGCATCGTCGGGAGCCGGCCAGAAGACGGCGGTCTCTTCGACCGTGAGTGTCGATGAAGGAATCGCGTAATCGACGCGTAAATTTCCGACCCGCCGATCGTTGAAATCGGCCGTGTCGAGGGCGGGATCCCCTTCATGAGTCTCATTGGCGTCGCCCTGGGTTTCGGCCGCGATGCGCCCACCTTCGGATTTCGGCTCGACCGCGATGGTTCGCGGGTGTTCGAGAACCTCGATGATGCCCTCGTGCAGAGAATCGCCATCGTTGGGGTCGAGATTCAGGTCACCCACAATCACGAAATGCGCACCATCGGCAAGCCCGCCGGGCGCGCCCGCATCATCGACGATCCAGTCGTCTCCATCGAGGTAGTCAGCCCAGAATTGAACCTCATCGTGGTTCCTCTTGCCATTTCGATCCTCAGGCCCGTCGAAAGCCGGTGGAGTCGGATGACTGGCGAGAAGGTGTAGCTGACG
>CAYFTY010000010.1:0-17505 GCA_964346045.1 uncultured Bradymonadales bacterium
GCTTGAGTACGTTGCCTTTCCATGTGTCGATGACGAGCCCGCGAATGGCAAAATCGGGGCGGGGCTCGATGTCCAGCACGCCTTCGGGGTAGCCGCGCTCTCGAACCAGGCGCTCGAGCGTGAGCTCGACCGAGAGTTGATCCAGCTCGTCCTGTCGATAACGGGCCAGCGTGTAGTCCATGTCGAAGCCGATCGCTTCGATCTTGCCGAAATTGAGATCGCGGTTGCAGTAGCACTGGCGAGCCCGTTCGACGTCGGCCTTCTCCTTGCCTCGAATTCCATCGAGGAGAGCACGGAGCCGGTCGGCATCTTCGAGCGATTCCTCAACCTTGCGATTCATGAGCACCTTGAAACTGCGGGAACATTCAGAATAACAGCCTGACGATCTTCAAACAATCCAGCACTTCGATGTATTCACCGTGCAAATACGCATGCTCGCTGGCCCTTTGGCGATACTGGTGATCCATGTGCCTCTATGATAGTTGCTGAACGGTTCGATGGGGAACGAGTTGAGACCGAATCGGAGAATGTCATGAAACACAAATGGATTGCGCTCGTAGGAGCACTGGTAATGAGTGTCGCAGCGTGTGGTGACGATGACGGCAAGAATAACACGCCGTCGAATAACACCAATAACGCCACGAATAATGCCACCAACAATACAAACAATACGAATAATATAAACAATACGAACAACACGAATAACGTTGGGCCGGACGTGAACGAAGTCGAACCCAACGACGAAACCGATGTGGCCAATGTCTTTCAGGCAGGTCAATCGTTTGCTGGCTCGATCGCCGAAGGCTCGGCCGAGGATTTCGATGAAGATTATTGGGTGGTCAATCTCAGTGCCGGGACGGCGCTCGAGCTGACGATTCAGAACTCGGACACCGCTCTTCCGGTCGTGGATGTTCTGGGACCCGGGCGCATCCAGCGTCGCCTCGATCCAGGCGCCTCGGCCACGCGTCAGTTCTTCGTGCCGATCGACGGCGATTACTTCGTGAGGGTGCGCGACGCTCGCGCCAATCAAGAAGCGCACGGTGGCGAAGACGCAACCTATGAGATTACGAGTAGCGTCGTGACCCCCGAACCGCTCGACATTTCTGCGCCTGGCATGCAAGCCGGGGATGTCGCCGATAGCGCGGTCGATGTCTACTCGTTCACGCCGGCAGAAGACCAGGTGGTCATCGCCGAGCTCTTCGCGTCCCGCGAGCCCGTCATGAGTGACCTCGACACGATCATCTTTGTGTGGAGTCCCGAAGAAGGAGGTATCGCAGCCCTCGACGATATCGATTTTCAGACGGGGAACACCGACTCGAGCGCGACTTTTGGGACGACTGCAGGCCAGACTTACTGGGTCGTCGTCGATTTTTTCATCAGTACGAATGACGCCGCCTATGAGATCGATCTTTCGCTCACCGACGATAGTTTCAACGTGCCGACCGTGATTGATTTCGATACGCCGGCCACCGGCGTGATCGAGGACCGCGGCGATGACTTCGATTCGGATTTCTTCGAGATCGAAATCCCGGCGGGACAGACGGTTCGGGTCGAGCTGAGTGCCAGCAGCATGGATCTCCAGCCGACCCTGGCAGCGTATCGTCCATCGGATATCTTTGGATTCGCTCTCGAAGCCATTGCCAACCCGGTCGGAACCGAGGCTGCAGCCGAATTTACGAATGGAAGCGACGAAGCGGCGAGCTTCCTCATTATCGTCGACGACCTTCGCAATGTTCCTGCCGATCCAGAGGGTGTCCCGGCCAACGTCGGCGGGATGACCTACGAATACGAACTCGAGGTCACACAGACGGAATGGATGCCGTCGTCGGCATCGTTTCCCTACACCACGGCGGGTTCGGTGAGTCTCGGGTCTTTTGACTGGTTCGAATTCACGACCACCGACCAGACATTCATTGGCGCTCGGGTCACCACCAGCGAGACCGACTTCGAGCCGATCATATCGTATCTCAATGACGCCAATGTTGCGGTCTTTGGCGGCGCCGTCGAGGGGTTCGTGGCCTCGGGGACCACCACTGTGCTCGGAATCTCGGATGCGACCTTTCGGGGCGGTGACACAGGATTTGAGTACGAGCCTGAGATCGTCAGTCTCGATATGTCATCCTTGAGCTTCAACGATCTGACCGAAACCGAGCCTAACGATGACGTTGCTGGAGCCGAGGCTGCGACTCTGCCGGCCAACATCACAGGGACACTCGATGGCTCATTTGCCGAACTCGGGCCTGACGCCTTCAAAGTGACGCTTGCGGCCGGAGACGTCGTCGGTGCACTCACGCTCGATGGCGCGTCGATCGGCCAGGGCACCGACACGATTCTCACCGTCATCGCTCCAGACGGGACGACCACCGTGACGGAAAATGACGATCGTATTTTGCCCGAGGGGACGCTCTTTTCGGGCGTCTTTTTCGAGGCAGAGAATGCCGGTGAGTACACCTTTATCGTGACGCCGTTCTGCGCTGACGGTGAAGACCCCTGCCAGGGCGTCGGCGATTACGCGCTGCAGATCTTTACGCTCTGAGCGCATACGAGATGCAAGGGCTCGGTGGCGACACCGGGCCTTTTTTGTGGAGGCCAGCGTCTACTCGACCGGCGCGAGTCGCGGTCGTTCGCCATCGAATTCGACGCGCCCCATGGGGGTCTTCGGATCGTGTTCGAAGACGAGAATCCAGTCCTCGCGGGCCGCGTGGTAGAGGACCTCTCGTTTCTCGCGCACGGTTTCGAGCGGCTGAAGGTCGTAGCCCATCACGTACGGGTCGCGAAGATGCGATGCGGTAGGCACCAGGTCTGCCAGATGGGCATAGATCGCGTCGTCGGTCGTGACCTTCACCACCTGCATGCCAAAGGTGTGTCCATGGCAAGGAAGCACCTCGATGCCGGGCATAATCTCATCGATGCCGTCGATGAACTCGATTTCGACATCGCCGTCTTCGAGGAACGACCAGTCCTCTGCCCGGTAGCTACCACCATCTCTCGCGCTCGGCGCGTTGGCCCAGGACCAGTTGCGTCGTTGGACCCAGTGGCGCGCACGCGCGAAGGTCGGCACGATGGCACCTGACGCGTCGTGGTGGCTCAGTCCGCCAGCATGATCGAAGTGCAGGTGCGTGAGTACGATCTCGTCGATGTCTTGGGCGCTCAAATCGCGGGCAGCGAGTGCTCTTTCGAGTCCCGAGTCCTGCTCGGAGATCTTGTAGATCTTCCGCTCTTTGTCGCTCCATTTGGTGCCGATCCCGACGTCGACCAACACATTCTTGTCGTCGTACTGCACGAGGAGGCATCGGCACGCGAGGTCGATGCGATTCTTGTCGTCCGCGGGGTTTGTACGGTCCCAGAGCGGGCGCGGAATGATGCCAAACATGGCACCTCCGTCGAGACCGAACATCGCTTCGGTAAGAGGAGTCACGGTATGCGGTCGATCACTCATGTCGCCTCCCTGGCGCTCAGATCTGATAGATGGGCGTGTAGTCTCCCAGCGGCTCTTCGGGCACCGAGTCTGCAATCGATTGGATCGTGTAGTTGTCGAGCACTCGGATGGTAGCCTCCCGGATCTCGATCCACACGGGAATGAAAGCCCGCTGCCGGTCGGTCATGTCGCCATCTGAAGTACGGTCTTCGTAGGCGGCGGGAGCCACAGGGCCTTCGAGATGTCGTATCACCTGAAGTAGCGTGATTTCGCTCGCCGGTCGCGCCAGAAAATATCCACCATTGGCTCCTCGTTTGGAGCGAACGAAACCGCCTCGCTTGAGGTCGGCCATGATCCCTTCGAGAAATTTGTGGGGCAGGTCTTCACGCTCGGCGATGGTCTGGATACTCATCGGGTCATCGGTACGGGCCGATGCCATCGTGACCAATCCTCTGAGGCCGTACATCGTGCGTGCGCTGATATCCATGGTATCGCCGTTTCGCTAGATTTCGCAGGAATCACCAATCCCATCCATGTCGGTATCGATCTGGTCGGGATTAAAAATCGTCGGGCAATTATCGCACATATTCGGCACCCCGTCGTTGTCGTCATCTGGGCCCATGCAGTCACATGCGTCGCCTTCGCCGTCCGAGTCGGTGTCGACCTGGTTCGCGTTCGGATCATCGGGGCAATTGTCACAGACGTTGCCTACGCCATCCGAGTCGGCATCAGCCTGGTCGGCGTTGGCGTTTTCAGGACAGTTGTCGCACGCGTCTCCAATCTCGTCGCCGTCGGTATCGGTCTGTTCGGTGTTCGCGATCGTCGGACAATTATCGCACGCATCGCCCACACCATCGTTGTCGCGATCGGCTCCCAATGCATCGTCGGGCGTGTAGGGACAGAGGTCGCATGCATCTCCAAAGGTGTCACGGTCTGAATCGAGTTGGTCGGGGTTTGGCGTCGATTCGCAATTATCGCAATTATCTCCGATGCCATCGGCATCGTCGTCTTCCTGGTTGGCGTTGACGGTGTCGGGACAGTTGTCACAGACGTTGCCGACGCCGTCACGGTCCCCGTCTTCCTGCCCAATGTTGGCGTCCCGGGGGCAGTTGTCGGCTTCATTGGGAATGGTATCGCCGTCGATGTCGGGATCGCATGCGTCTCCGACGTCGTCATCATCGATATCCGACTGCCCGGGGTTGGGGATCATCTCACAATTATCGCAGAGGTCGCCGACCCCATCGCTATCTTCGTCGGCCTGGTCGGGATTCCATATCCCGGGACATACGTCGCATGCGTCTCCAAATGAATCCTCGTCGACATCCGTCTGTCGGGGATTGCTGATCGCCGGACAGTTGTCACAAATGTCTCCCACGCCGTCGTTATCCTCGTCTTCCTGGTTCGGGTTCGAGTCGGTCGGGCAGACATCACAGAGGTCGCCGACACCATCGTCGTCGACGTCGCTCTGCTCGGGATTTGCGTCTCGTGGACAATTATCTTCGTCGTTGAGCAGGCCATCATTGTCGATGTCGTCGTCGCACAAATCTCCGATCCCGTCGCCATCCTCGTCTTCCTGGAAGGGATTGTAGAGGCCGAGGCAGTTGTCGCAGGCGTCGCCGGCCTGGTCTTCGTCGCCGTCTGCCTGGTCGAGGTTTTCGACGAATACACAGTTGTCGCAGGCGTCGCCGAGGGAGTCGCCGTCACTATCGACCTGGGTCTCGTTGCTGACTTTGGGACAGTTATCCTCGGTGTCCGGCACGCCATCGTTATCAAAATCGGCACCGCTGCACGCTGCCATGAAAATGCACGCGAGAATGAGCGCTCTGAGCTGGAATTGCGATTTCATGATGACTCCTCGTTGCGCGAGCGCCGCAGCATGAAGAGGGCCGCCAGCAGCGCAATGGCAAACGCAGCCCACGGAGTCTGGGCTGAACCAGCAACCCTGCAGTTACAGCCCTCGTTGACTTCGACGTCGGCACTCTGCGCGCGATAAAGTCGAACCGAGATCGAGGTACTTTCACGGTCGTCTGGAATCACCACAGTCTGCGTGACCGGCAGAAATCCCTCGGATGAAAATTCGACCGTCCACCGCGCGGCGGCGAGTTCGCGCGAGAATTCGCCCATGCCATTGGTGACTTCGAGCTCCTCACTGAATTCACCCCTTGGACTCGTTCCTCGAACCACGACGGTGCCGCTCTCTTCACCGTCCAGCGAAACATCGCCCAGAAGTAAGGCGGTCGCGACCGTGAAGAGCTCGTAATCCGCCGTTCGGTCAGAGGTCAGGTCGATGGTGTCTTCGACCGATTCGTAGCCGAGCGCCGAGATGCGCACGTCGTAGACACCGGTCGGTATATCTTCGAATACAAATCCGTCTCGGCTGAAGATCGACTGCTGATAACGATTCTCAGCCGAATCTAAGAGAATGGTAATGGAGCCCGTGCCTTCGGGCTCCAGCGTTACATCACCCGAAAATGTTGCAGTTGCCTCATAGAGATCTGCCCCCTGGTCGCCAGGCCCCTGGTCGCCAGGCCCCTGGTCGAACGTTCCCTGGTCGAACGTTCCCTGGTCGAAATTTCCCGCGTCTGTGAGACCCATGTCATCCGGGGCGATGACGCCCCCGTCTGAAGAGCCTGCATCCATGGTCCCCGAGTCGAACCCCATATCTGATGGCCCTAGATCAGGGCCGTCCATATCGAAGACACCCATGTCTGCGTCCATGCCCGCGTCTGCGTCTATGCCCGCGTCTGCAAACGAGGTCGCCGGCAGCAAAAAGAGCGCCATTCCGATGGCTGCAATCACTTTCGAAAGTCCTTCCATGGTCATCCCTCGTGGACCGCGTCACCCTCTGAGCGTACGTGTCCGACATATGTAAAGATTGCAACGATGGTGAAACCAATCAGCCCTGACACGATGACGCTGACGACCGTCCCATCGAACGCGACAGGAAACGTATTGACCTCGACGGCTCCTTCCATGCGTCGGAAAGGCCAGATGCCTCGCAGACATCCGACCATCAAACCGACCAGCACGCCCAACGTCTGGGGCGGATACTTCTTCAATAACAGACTCAAAACCCGTGCGAATCCGAGAAGGCCGATGGCGCAGCCCACACAGAAAATCGCGACGTACGAGAATTGTGTGGCGGGGAACTGACCGCCTGCGAGCGTCGTCAGAAATCCCTTCAGCGCATTCAGGATGAAGAAATACACGTCGAGAATCAAAAGGATGTAAGAGCCACTGATCCCCGGCAAAATCATCGCGCAGATGGCAATCAACCCCGATACGAAAACAAACCAGAGAGCGGGGCGTGGCACCTCGACGGGTGTTCCAGCAGGCACCTCGACCGTGTCGTAGGGCGCAGCTCGTGCCTTGAGCGTCGCTTTGTCGAACGTCGGCTCGAGGTTGGCCTGGTGCAGTGCGTCGAGTTCGGCGGCGAGGTCTGGAGACTGGCTCTCGATCGTCTTGCGCAACTCTTCGTTCCTGGGTGACCAGTAAACCTGCTCTGATGAAAGAGAACTCGGTGCGCGTCGTGTCAGCGTCTTCAAGGTCTCTTTGCCCTCGGACTCGACGGTGGTCCACTCCTGGCTGGGCTCGAATACATAAGAGGGGTTGGTGACTGAAAATCCGAACACGGCCCCCAGTGTGGCGCAGAGAGCGACGATCGCAGTCATCCGTGCCGTATCGACGCGAATCATTCGGAAGGGAACAAAGACACTGGCCAGAATCAAACCAAAGAAGAGCGCGCGCATCGCTTCGGGATAGGCTTCCATCAGCGGCGGTATCGTCATCGAGCCGACGACGATTGCCGAAAAGATGCCGGCCCCGAGCGTGAATGCAAAACCGAGATTCAGCCTGCGTAGTTCGGCACGTATGTCGTCGACGTCCTCCTCGCTGCGACTCCCGGCTAACCAGCCGAGTATCAGCAAGAGAATGCGAGGGCTGACCCCCTTGATGGTTTCGATGAGTTCTCGGTAAATGCCGAGAATCAAGGCCATTGTGCCGCCACTGACACCGGGGATGATATCAGCCGTCCCCATGGCCATTCCTTTCAGAAAGAGCAACGCTCGCTGAAGCACTTCATCACCTGGGTCGAATACCGCTGAACCGCACCGGGGCGCGGGGCTGAATCAGCGAACTTCTACGTGAAACGCCACGCAGTCGCAAGGTTCAGAACTTGGGATGGGGACGATAGTCGGGGCGCAGGTTCTGCCCGATGTACACACGGTCGATGCCTTCGTAGATGCGCAGGTATAGGGCAAGGAAGCGAGCGACCTTCTTGGCGTAGCCTCGAGCCTGGTCGAACGGAATTTCCTCGACGAATTCGTCGAGAGGCTGTCCGCCGCGGGCATCGAGCCAGTCTCCGACACGATGAGGACCACCGTTGTAGCCGGCGAATGCGAGGAGCTCCTGGCCTTTGAATTTGTGCAGGAGCTTCGAGAAATAGAAGGCGCCGTGGGCCACGGCGACATCTTCATTCAGGAGGTCCATCGGGCCAAAGTCCTCATCTCCAAGCATCAGCGCCGTCTTGAGTCCCGTCCTCGGGATGACCTGGAGTAACCCAAGCGCATCAGCGGTCGAGATGCTGTCGGGATTGAACGATGACTCCACGATCATCAGCGCCCAGAGCAGATACGGGTTGACCCCGTTCTTTTTGGCTTCGGCCAAGACGAGCTCGGGAAATGCTCTGGGGTAGGCCTGCATCCAACTGGTCCGGGCAGGGCCGGTCGGGTCTCGACGATACCAGCCCCCCGTTCCCAGCGTGTACTTGCGGACCATGAAGTGGTCGCCAGCTTCTTTGAGGGCATCGAGCAAGATTGGCTTGAGTTCGCGTCGCCGCTCGTGAATCTTCTGCTGACGCTCGAGAAGCGCTGCTTTGCCGCTGGCAGACTCGGGCACGGGGAAGCGCAAACTCTCATCATCGACACCCCAGAAATTCGCGCGGCCACGGCGCCGATTGTCGATATAGGGTTTCCATTGCTGGTCATCGAGTTCGTGCGGTGCCGAGCCAGGGCGCCATCGTCGCGAGAGTTCACGGAATTCGATAGCGACGTCACGAGCTTCCCACCGCGCGCCCTTGGTAAGACCGATGGTCCAGAGCCAGTAAGAGCGCACGATATTCGGAAAGAGGTCGCCGACCCTTTCGGCCGCCCGCTCGAGTCCGCCTACATAGCCCTCTTCGTCATAGGCTTTGACCTCCGATGGGATGGGGCCGTAGAGCGATCCCTCGCGGAAGGCTGCGAACTCGGTGGCTGACCCGAGTCGACCGCCCCAGTAGATGCGGGCCGATGTGGAGTATTGGGCCGAGCCCGTCGCTGAGTCGTCGAAATCGACTTTTCCGAGAGGAACCTGGGGTTCGTCGATCGGGTCGCGGTCGAGCTCGGCCACGGCGTCCGAATCGACATTGCGTACGTCCTGCGCCTCGACACTCGCTGAGAATATCCCTCCGACTTTCGAGGCGGGGCTGAACGTCGCCTGAATCACGTCGACCGCCTCGGGGGGCAAACCTCGAGTCTCCAGGCGGCAAAACGCCTCGGCACCCTCGCTCTCCGCCTCGCACATCAGGCTGGGAGATACGCCGGTCGGGACTTCGGGTTCAGGCTCTTCGTGTCCTTTGAGGGCGAGTCGCTGGTCAGTCTCGGCATACTCACGAGAATCCTCGAGGGCCGCCTCGGCCTCTTCGAATACCTCGAGCACAAATTCGCCGCGGGTCGAAATATCTTCAGCGCGCGTCAATATCGATCCGGAATCTGAGATGCGTTGTTCGATGTCGAGCATTCTGCTCGCGGCCTGAAGCCCGTAATAACGATGGGAGTGAGCTTCGTAGACTTCCTCGAAAATGTCTCGTGCCTCACGAAGCTTGCCCGCATTCTCGAGCGTGCGTGCCGCCCAGTAGAGATACTTGGCCCGGCGCTGTCCGTAACTTCGCTCGGCGAGCGCCGTCAGATTTTCGTAGGCTCGGTCGTATTCGCCGCTCTTGTAGAGTAGCCAGGTGAACTTCCAGCGCTTTTTATATCCCGCGGAGTAGAGGTCTTCGTAAATCGCGAGAGCTTCTTTGTAGCGGCCATGGTCTTCGAGATACTCGGCGCGATCGTAGCGACGCGCACGTTGGCTGTTACCGCGATTCATCTCATCGAGCGCCTTCAGGGCTTCGTCGTGACGTTTCAATTTCGAGAGGGTCCGCGACTTGTATTTGAAGATCGTCGCTCGGCTCACGCCTGCTCGATGCCCCTTGCGATATGCTCTCTCGAGCTCCTCGAGGATCTGCAGTGCGCCCTCGAAGTCGCGTGACGCGTATTTGTTCAGCGCCCGTTGCAGCTCGATATCGTGTTCGAAGGCCGAGTGTCCGTCCGCCGAGGCGTAGTCGCTCTTTAGCTCCCGAAAGAGCCGGTCGGCGACATCCCAATGTTTGTTGATGCGCAACATGCGGAATCGGCGAAAGAGTTGATGTTTATTATACATCCGGGCTGGTACGACATCGCGCTCGGCCTCGAGTTCTTCGAGTCGCTTCCGCGACTTGATGCCTTCATCGCGATAGGGAAACTCAAACCAGGTTTGCAGATATACGTCGGCTGCATCGGTGAACTCGCCCAACCGGTCGAGTGAGCTTGCCCACTGGTAGAGCGCGATGTGGCGTCGCGGATACTCATCGTAGCGAGACACGACTCGGTCGAGCTTGTCCGCGGCAATCTTCCATTCGCCGGCGAGATAGTAATTGTGGGCTTGACGAACCACGGCTCGATGCTCGAGCGGGGTCTCCATGCGCGAGATCTTGCCGAAAGCTTCGGCGGCCTTTGTATGGTCTCCGAGCCGTTCGTGGGCTTCGGCTCGCAGCCAGAGTTCGAAATCAGGGATGGGATGTCGGGCGTCGAGCTCATCGAGCTGCTCGAGAGCTGCCTGGTTTCGGCTGTCCTGGATGAGCGCGTGCGCGACAAGGAGGCGTGTCTGCGCCCGAATTTTCTGGAGGTCCTTTTTCTTATCGGCTGACGCTTCGGTACTGGCCAGCTTTTCGAGAATCGCTTCGCCGACGGCTGCAGCTTCGGCACTGCGGCCCTCGATGAGGTGCTGCCGCGCCTTCGAGAGCGCGTCGGTCTCGACCGTTGCGATCGACGAGATTTCAGAAGCGGCCACGGCGCGAGAGATGGACGCGTTCGAAACGCGAATCACACCCGGCACTTTGAGCGACGCATCGACTTTCTTGATGTCGTCGGTCGAGAGCGGAACCGCGCCCATGCCAAAGGTCAAAGTCCGATAACGCTCGGCGGCAAGATTCGGTACGACCGTCACCAGCGCAACGAAACATGCGCAAGCAAGAGCGATCGCATTTACGTGCCGGTCACCGAACATTCTGGCCAATTCCTTGATGTGAAAGAAGGAGGGTCAACCTCGACCTCAAGTATAGCGAAATTCGAGCGTGTCGCCAGAAGACCACCAGAGGACAAACCAATCCAGCGTTGCCGTTGTTCCGAAGAACCATCGAATCTGATACAAGAGGGCATTCCGCAAGACGGGGCGCCGATGGCAGGCTCGAAGAAAAAAGATGCAAAGGACGGAGTTCTCCGCCGGTTCCGCGATGGCCGCTGGGAGTCGATCCCAAGCTGGCAATTTCATGCGCTCACCCCATTTTTCGCGATATACTTCGCGCTTCGCCAGTTCTTTCAGGATCGGGCGCAGGACGTTGCGAGTGTACTCGCCTTTACGACCGCGCTTTCGCTGGTGCCATTGCTCTCGGTGGTGACCTCGGCGCTCGCGCTCTTTGGCACCTTCGACGGTACGAGTCCCACGCTTCGCTCGTTTCTCGAGCAGGCGTTTCCAGCCTCGGCGGCCGAGGCCGCAACCTATCTGAACCAATTCGCGCAGACTTCGGCTACCAGCGTCGGTGGCCTCAGTGCTGCGGCGTTTCTGATCGTGGCGATCTTTCTCTTCATCGAGATCGAGCGTTCCTTCAATCGGATCTGGAATGCTCCTGACGACCGTCGCTGGTTTCACAAGATTCTGACCTTTTATTTCATCATCACGGTCGGTCCGTTTCTGCTCACGCTCTCGGTGGGGCTTTCGGCTCGCGCACAACTCGTGCTGGCCCGTCTCGGCATCGAGTCGGCCCTGCCTGTACTCGTTTCTTTCTTGCTGACATTTGTTCTCTTCACGCTCACGCACCGACTCTTGCCCAATACAAAGGTGTGGTGGTCTGCTGCACTGGTCGGTGGGCTCTTCACGACGATCGCGTTCGAGCTCGGCAAGTGGGGTTTCAACATCTACGTGAACGAGGTGATCTTCGAGTCGTATCGCACGATCTACGGCGCGCTCGGACTTTTCCCCATCTTTCTCGTCTGGATCTACGTCTCCTGGGTGATCGTTTTAATAGGGGCCGAGCTCGCCTATGCCGTGCAACATCTGAGGATTCTCGTCGATGTCGATGCGGCCAGTCGGCGCTCCCCGGGGCGACAGAAGGAACATATCTTCAACCCACTCGTCGGCCTCGAGATCCTGGCTCCCGTCGCCCGGGGGTTCAAAAACGGTGAGGGTCCCACCTTCGAGACCGAACTGGTGCGACAGCTCGGCTACACCGAGCGATTCATTCGCAAAGTGATCGACGAGCTAGAGGTGCTCGGAGCCATTCAGAAAGTCGAGGACGCGGATGGCGGTGACCGCCGCTACATCCCCGCAAAGCAACTCGACGACATCGCGCTCTTTCCGATCGCCGAGCACTTCTTCGAGTATGGAAAGGCCAACTCGCATCCGATGGAAAACTTACAGCGCGCCTTCCGCGAGGCCACGCGCGAGATCCTGCGCGGCAAGACGGCGCTCGCGTTGGTCGCTCCGAATGCAGATTTGATGAGAAATATTTCTCGTTTCGCCAACGAGAGCGAGTCGTGGGCGCCGACCCCTCGCGTCGATGACGAGGTCTTTCCTGGAGATATCGGAGACGAGCCATCGACGCCAGCTGCCGAGGCCGCCGACGAAGGGGAGGGGCTCGATCGCGAGCCCAGCGTGCAGATCGACGAAGAGGCCTTGCACGCCGAGGGAGAGCTCGACGTCGCACAGGCCGCCGACGTAGATAACGACCGTTCATCCGAGCTCGTCCGCCCGCCAGAAGACGACCTGCTCGAGTCGCCTCCAGATCTTCCGGACGTGTCAGCGATTCAACAAGAAGTCGATACGCTCGACCCTGATCCTGATCGCGAGCCCACCCGACCCGAGTTTTCCATCGGAGAGGATTCAGGAGATGCGATCGAAGTTTCGGAAGACTTCCTCATCGAAGAATCAGACGTCTTTGACGGAGATTCGGCTGCTGTCGAGGATGCGATCGACATGTCGCTCGAGCTCGACCTCGGAGATGACTGGGATGATTTCGACGTGAGCGAGGCCTATGATGATGTGCTCGACGAAGACGAGGCCGATATCGAAGTCGAGGTCGACGTGCGCGAAACAGCCGAGATGGCGCTTACGCAAGAAGAGATGGAAGAGCTTGCCGAAGAACGGAAAAAACGTCTCGGACCACCTACCACCAAAGACGATCTCTGAAGCGTGCCTTCGCCGATCAAAAAAGGGCCGCCAATCTGGCGACCCGTGCTGATGCGATGTGCGAGACCTAGCTCGCTTCGAGTGACGAAATTCGGTCTTTGAGCGCGAGCTTGCGTTTCTTGATCACCTGAACCTCGTACTGTTCTTCAGGTGAGAGAGACCTATGCTTATCGAGTTGACGCAAACGAGTCTCGAGGTTCTGGTGCTGGGCGCGAAGCGTGTGCACATCCTCGTTCATTGAGAGCGCGTTTCGTCTCATACTTTGCATGGTTCCTCCGGGAAAGGGAGTGGGTTGTGGTGAGTGTTTTCAAGATTAAGAATGCGATTCCGAGGTGTCAAACTTCAGCCCCATCTCGGGTAAGCATCTTGGAGCGCATCGTTGGCTGAATCGACTCGAAGAGACGAACATGAGACCAAGGTCGAAGTGTCGCCGCATCAGCGCTCATGCGCAGGATCAAAACTTCGTTGACATCGGCGAACACTTCTTCTAAAACCACGCACCCGCGTCGGGCCGCCATGAATTTTCGGTACTGACCAGGCACGCGGAGAGTCCGCGGTGATCGGGGATCGTCTAATGGCAGGACATCAGGTTCTGGTCCTGAGAATCTAGGTTCGAATCCTAGTCCCCGAATTCGATTACGGCTGATGCCGGTAGAATCTAAAGAGCACGCCAGCAGGCGCGCGAACGAGGAGAGAGAACATGGCAGGAAAGCGACCGGCAAAAATCGCATCGCAGAAGAAGGGCAAAGCCTGGGTACGTTCGTGCCCCGCCTGCGGAACGGACATGAATATGGCAAAGATCATGCGAGTGAAAGGCTCGAGCGGCATGTTCTGGCTCTGCACGAACACCTCGTGTAATACGCTTGTGACGACCGCTGGGGGACTCGTGGGCAAGCTCGAATTGCGCTGAAGTTGTTGTGCCAGTCAGACACGTTCTCGAACCCGCCTCATGCGGGTTCTTTTTTGTCTGATGGCCTGCGCTAAGCTCTCGCCCGCGCGGAATGAACCCTTGCCGCTGAAATGTTCATTCGGTGGGCGTTTCAAGTTTTCGGGAGATGGAGATGGATAAGTCGAAGACGCCTCGCACGGTCGTCGCATTTCTGAGTTTCATCATCGTGACGTTCGTGGTCAGCAGTCTGTCCTGGGCTGCCGGCAGTGTCCGCTATTCATACGAGAAGGTCGAAGTCGGCTCGGATGTTCAATGGGTTCTGGTGCCGCGAGCCGACACCAGCCTGAAGGGCTCGGGTACAGACGTCATCAAGAAAGCATTCGACGCACTCAAGAAGGCCAAGCGTTCGACGTATGGCAAGGCCACGGTATCGGTCTCGGGCCGAAGCGCTGCGAATGCCCGGGTCTCGGTAAAGCTCGATCCGAAGTATGTGCGCTACAAGCTGATTGTCATGGCCGAGACGGTCTACACGTTCAGCGAGCTCGGCGTGGATGAAGTCAGCTTTCCGGGACATGCATCGCGCGCGCTCAAACGCCAAGACATTCCCTTCGCGGCGTACACGCTCACCGTCCCACTCTGGCGGGCGCTTCCAAATCTGTCGAGTGAGCACGTCCGCGTGCTGATGCCGAACGGCGACGTGCGCGATAGCAGCGACGTGATCGCGGAGTGGCGACGCAAAGATGATGGCCTTCTGAAGTCGGTCTACGCGTATCTGAAATCACCAGATGCCTACACCGTGACGACCGTCGCAAAGCTTCTTCCCAAGCTTCGGATCTCGTATGTGGACCAGGTCATTCCGCTGCTCAAAGACAACCGATCTTCGGTGCGAAAGACCGCTCTCGAGATACTCGAAGACAAGCGAAACACCGGCGAAGTGGCGCAGGCCGTGACGGCCATGGTCAAAGACGAGAAGAATGATGCTCTCGCAGCTCAAGCCGCTGATTTCCTCATCGCGGCACGCAGCAAAGACGTCTCGATCGAGGGCCATCTTCACTATTTGAAGAAAGGCGATGAGAAAAAGGCGGTCGAGGCTGCCGGTAAGCTCGCGAGCTATAAGCAGGATGCCGCAGCCAAGGCGCTCTACGAGCAACTCACCGACAAACGAAAGCCCGTGACCACGGCATCGGCTGAGAGCCTCGAAAAGCTCGGAGCCGCCGCGCAACAGAAGAAAGCGCTCAGCAACTCCAAGATCGATCCCGCTCTGAGGTTGGTCATTGCCTCGGACCTCACCGACGATCGCAACGCAACCGACAAACTCACCGGACACGCATATCTGGCTGAGAATGCCGTCGAGGACGATGCGGTCCAGGCAGCCCGAGCCATCGGCGGCATCCGCGGCGATGAAGCCCGCAAAACGCTCGAGGACTATCTCGTCGAAGACAAGCGCTTTCTGCGGCTCACGGCCGCCGAAGAGCTTGTCGAGCGCAAGTCGGTCGATTCTCTCGAAGCGTTCGCAAAAGCCATCAAAGCCAACAAGAATGCAGAAACGATGGAGAATGCCGGGTATGAAATTCTTTCTACGCAGTCGCAGAGCACGATCCTCACGGCGGCCGAATCCCGAAATAATATCGTCCAGCGCATGGCGTATCGGGCGCTCGGTGAGCTTGTCGCGGACGGCAAAGGCTCGTCGAAGATCTTCGGTATCCTCGAAAAGGGGCTTTCGAATCGTGACGAGCTAATCCGAGGAGCATCGGCCCGGGCGATTGGCTCGTTTGCCAACGACCGGGCCGCAAAAGCACTCGAGAAGGTGGTCAAGGACCGCGACGCCGACGTCCGTGCCGATGTTGCGGTGGCGCTCGGGAAATTCAAAGGCAACACACTGCTGGCCGAACTCGAGGAATATCTCAAAGACTCCGCTCCGCAGGTAAAAGCCGCAGCGGCCGGATCATTGGCCGAGCGCGGTGAAGCAGCCCAGTGGGATACCATCAAAGAACTCACCGGTTCAAAGAACGACCTCGTCCGAGGTGCTGCCATGAAGGCGTTGGCCAAGCTCGTTTCTCGAGAGGACGCAACGGGCGTTCGCAACGTGATTTCGATCCTCAGCGGCGGCGTGAGCGATTCGTCGGCTGAGGTGCGAATGGATGCTATCGACGCGCTCGGGACCTTCAAGGATGGTAAAGCGGTCACGGGCATCGCGCTCCAACTCAATGCAGACGAAGACGACGTCCGACTGGCCGCGATTGAAGCGCTTGGCGAGACCGGACATCCCAGTGCGGTCGAACTGCTCAAGAGTTTGCTCGGCGATCCCAAGAAGAAGATCCGACGTGCTGCGATCAAAGCCCTCGGAGAACTCGGCGGGATTGCTCGCATGACCCTCGAAGCTCACCTCAAAGACGAAAAGGACGACGACCTTGAGAAGCTCACGAAATCGACGCTCAAGAGCATGTAGTTGGTGTCTTGCGGTCCTGGTGACTCTCGCCGCTCTGGTTGGCTGCGAGTCAGGTGAATCGGTTCAGGCTGAAGATGCGGCGCCCAAAGAGTCGCAGACTCAAGATATGCCGAAGACCGAGCCGGATGGTCCATGTGCTGACGACCGCGACTGCCCCGGATATTTGCGCTGCTATGATGCCTCGTGCATCGAGCCGCCGGCCGTCACCGGTGAAGCTCGGGAGGACACACCAACGGTCATCCTGCAGGCCGATGGCGAGGAAGTGGCGCGCTTTGAGCTCGAGTTGGCAATCGAAGATTGGGAGCGCACCCGCGGTCTGATGTTCCGAAAGAAGATGGCCGATGGCTGGGGCATGCTATTCGATTTCGGAAGCGACGGGCCGCGCTCGTTCTGGATGCGCAATACGCTGATCCCGTTGGACATGATCTTCATCGACTCGAGCGGCACCATCGTCGGAATTGTAAAGCGGGCCGAGCCGCTGACCGAAACACCTCGTTCGGTGGAAGCGCCATCTCGTTATGTCCTGGAAATTGCCGGTGGGAAGTCCGCTGAACTTGGAATTTCTCCCGGGCAAACGATGATCCTCGAGAACGCGCCCGATTCGATCCAACCCGATCCAAATCCCTAGGTCTGTGCTGATGCGAGAGCTTCTCTGGCCAACGCGTCTCCACGTCGCCGCATGGGGTCTGACGGGTGTTGTCACCCTCATGGCTCTCTTCGTGCCGCTCTTCAATGCGATCGGCTACGAATCGGCAGCCCTCTTTGGCGTGCTCGGGGGCCTCGGTTCGGTCGTTCTCACGATCAAGCATCTACATTACAGCGATTCTGAGAGCTTCATCGATCCGCTCTATGGCACGTCACCGACGACGCGATTTGTGCGTTATGTTGCAGTTTCGTTGGCGCCTCTGGTCATCCCGTTCGCGGTCCTTTCGCTGGCGGCGTTCTTCGTGAAGAATTGCGCGCCTTTCATCGGCCTGAGCTACTGGCTGTTGCTGACCGTCGTTTCGGTCGTAAACGGAGTGATGATCGGTTGTATCGGCGGGATCTTCGAGAGGCGTTGGATACGCTACGTGACGGCGCTGATCCTGGTGCTCGCCTCGGTCGGGCTCTTTTCGGCGCAGTTGGCGCTCGAGCCGCCCATTATCGGATTTCAGCTTTTTCTCGGTTATTTCAGCGGCTCGATCTACGACGAAGCGCTTGGGATTCCGCCCGCGTTTCTGGCGTACC
>CAYFTY010000011.1:0-16642 GCA_964346045.1 uncultured Bradymonadales bacterium
GTCATCAGGCCGACGGACGCGCCTGTATTCTGGTCGCCACCGATTTCTCTGACGCTTCAGCGCAGGCCATCCGCGCCGGTGCTGCCATCGCCGAGGACCCCGAGGCGCGACTCAAAGTGGTGCATATCGTCGATATGCTCGAAGGACAGAATGTATTCGACGTCTTTTTCGAGTCGGCCGATGCGCTCGAGGAAAAAGTACGCATCGACGCCTCGGCCAAGCTTCGTGATTTCGTGGCAGAGACGCTCGGAGAATCGATCAGCGTCGACGTCGAAACCGAGGTTCGGTTCGGGCATCCCGTCGATGATATCGTGGGCGAGACCGGCCATGACGACGTCGTGCTCGTGGTGATGGGAACGACCGGGGGTGGGCGCATCGAAAATGCTCTCTTCGGCAGTACGGCCAGCCGCGTACTGAGGGCCGTCAAAAAGCCAATCTTGATGGTCCCCGAAGATGCTCCGGCCAGCCCGGCGCGAACGATTCTGGCCCCGATGGATTTCTCGGATCCCAGTCAGGCAAGCCTCATCGCTGCAGCGAACCTGGCCCGGGCCAACGACGGCGAAGTGCTCGTATTCAATGCAATGACCAGCCCGCCGATCACACCCTATTACCCGGCTGCTCCGCCACCCTCGACCAAGCTACTCAACACGCTGGCGCAGGAGCGTGCGGCCAAACTCACCGCGCTCGTCGCCGAGCTCGAAGTCAATGACGTGTCGACCATCCTCGATGTGCAGCACACCGAATCCGTCGACAACGCGATCATCGAGACGGCAGAAGCCAACGACGTCGACCTCATCTGCATGGGAAGCCACGGTCGAAAAGGGTTCGAGCGTTTTATGCTGGGAAGCACCGCCGAAAAAGTGCTGCGTTCGGCAAAACGTTCTGTGATCGTGGTCAAATGAATCTCACCACTCGACCGGCTCGCCGGCCCAGTCGAAGAATTTGCCCGAATCGTCTTTGTCGAGCCCGTCGATCACATCGATGAGCTGCGTGACGGCTTTATCGACCGAAAAGAGCTTCTCTTCGGGAACGTTGGACTGAAAGGGTTCGGATAGTTGCGTGTCGACTGTGCCCGGGTGCAGTGCAACGACGACGGTCTCGGGTGCTTTGCGACCGAGCTCGATCGATGCCGTACGCGTGAATTGGTTTTGCGCGGCTTTCGAAGCCCGATAGCCGTACCAACCGCCCAGGCCATTGTCGCCGATGCTGCCGACGCGCGCCGACATATTGGCGAGCACGGCATGTTTTCCGTGGCGAAAGAGCGGGTGAAAATGCTTCATCATTATCGCCGGACCGAAGGCATTGACGGCGAAGCTCTTTTGCAGGTTTTCGAAGTTCAAATCTGTGAGTTTCTTCTCGGGGCTCAAACCGTCGCCGTGCAGAATTCCTGCGACGTTGAACAAGAAGTGCAGCTCGGTGACCTGCTCGCTGACCTTGCGAAATGCCTTCTCGATATCGTCCTCGTGGGTGACGTCCATCGTGACCAACTCGAGTCGGTCGGGGTTCTTCTCTTTGAGCGCCATCAGCTCTTCGCTCTCTTCGGGTCGGCGCGAGCTCGCGAAGACCATCGCGACCTTTTCGTCGAGCAATAGCGCCTCGACGAAGCCCAGTCCGATGCCGTGGCTGGCGCCCTGAATGAAAGCGTTGATTCCATCTTCGAATTTTGAAAATGCCATGTCTAGCCTTCCTCTTTTTCGGCTTCGCGTGTGATCCAGTCGTAGTAAAGATATTTGATGGCAAGGCACTCATAGCCGCGCCAGCTCGCGATGAGTTCCTGGAACTCGTCTTCGCTGAGCTCGTTGGGGTCGCGGTCGTAGGTATAGGCGATCCAGCGGCGCATGCCCTTTTCTTCGCCCTTCTTTTCCATGGGCGGAAAGACCGCGTCGGGTCGGGCTCTGGCCAGCATCAACGTCTGTGCTGTCGACGGCCCGATGCCGCGCACCTTCTGGATCTCTTCGTAAAACTTCTCGGAGTCCATTTGCTCGAGCTCTTCAAGGTCCAACGTGCCCTCATGGATGTCTCGAGCCATGCCCGTGATGTACTCGCCTTTGCGTTTAGAAACGCCCCATTCGCGAAAGGTCTCGGGGTCGATGTCGAGCAGACGCTCGGGGCGTGGATAGCCGTAGTGCACGGTGCCTGCGAATTCGAAAGCCGTTCCGTAGGTCTTGCGAATATCCTGGTCCATGCGCTTGGCCGTCGGCTTGTGCGAGATGCGCGTCGTGATGATGTCGGTGAACGCATCTTCGTAGAGGTTGGCGCCTTTGAGCCGCTTGAACCCGTAGTAGTCAAGCAGCATGGGCCCCAGCACCGGGTCGTCTTCGGCCTGCTCGATCAGCGGCCGCAGGTCGAGGTCGAGCCCCAGCATGCGGGTGATCTGCGCTTTTGCCTCGTTCCGTCCGTCATCGTCGAGGTCGTCATGCGGAAAGGTCACCTCGAAGCCCGGCTCTTCGGGATTCTCGTTGAACTTCATCACTGCCAACACGTCGCGCGCAGCGAGGCTGAGCACCCGGGCGTAGCCGTGCATGTAGACTTCTTCGGGATCGTGTTCCTTCAGAAAGTACCCGTCGCAATCGAGCGTCAGCAAGAAGTCGTGCGGCGGTGCGGATGGCAGAAACATCGTCTTCACCATGGGTTGTGGGCACGCCATGAGATGCAGACGAACCGGAGATCGATTCACGGATCAACGTTTTTCCCAATATACGGGCTTCCGCCGGTGGTGCGGTCGACCTGCGCGCGTTTTCTACCGTTGACGCTCGCAACATCGAGCTCGCCACACCAAAGCTCGCCGATGATGTCGGTATGCAGATGATGTCGGTATGCAATGGATACATGCGGGGTCGCAAGTCCGGGTGTTCGGCGACCAACACATTCGGGTGTTCCTCCCTCACGAACCCTCCTTTGCCGGGTTACAAAAAACCCGAGACGTGTTCGGGCATGGCCCACACGGCGAGCAGAAAGGCGGCCTGGCGTGGGTGCTTCGCCATTGCTCGAGCGAGATGGTGATTCTTACCCACAGAGAAACGTCTGGCGATGAGGCGTAGATCCTGGACATCGTCTTCGACTTCGAGTTCGAGCTCGGGCGCAAGGGTCGCAAGCTCGCGACGAAGCTCTCGAAAAGGTCCGGGCTCGAAATCACGCTGTCCGGTCGGGCTGGCGACGCGCCCTCGTGTCTCTTCGACCTCGTCTCCAAAGATTGCGGCGAGCAGACGAGGACGCTCGCCGGGCACAGCGGGCAGAAAGATGCGGACGGCATCGACACCGGTATTGTTGTCGTAGACTCGTGTGCGATCTTCGAGGTCGCGATACGATTTCATGCCTTCGTTGGTGGCAAATACCGGCCACTCGAGCCGGTAGGGATGAGTCTGGTTGTGGACGGCCTCAGACACGGCCTTCCAGAGCACGAGCTCGGCGGCGCCTTCGAGTTCGGCCGAGTCGAGACGAGAGCTCGCGTGTTGCTCAAAGATGTGGTGGGCCACCGACTCGAGCCTCTCGACGAGGTCTTCATAGGCCTGATCTTCGACGACGTCACCAAGGTCTTCGCGCGGCTGAACCCCACCATCAACGACAGCCCGGAAGTGGCCATATGGGGCAGGCAAACGACGAGTCGCAAGACGTTTTTGCCGATGTAGAATCACGAGGTCGATCGCTCCGGGAAACGTCGTCCAACGTGTCGTCAGGCCCACTTCACCCTTGAATGTCCCCGAGAGTGAGCGCTTGAGCAGATAGGTCCCGTTCAGCACAGGTTCCTCTTCGAGACCGCCGCGCTTTCGCTGAATTCGTCGAGCTTCGATCGCGAGGCTCTCTTCGACGTCCACGAGCGCGTCTTTGGTAAAACGCGACTCGAGGATCGTGAGTCGTGGCTCGTCGAGCCAGACGATCCCTTCGCGCTCGAGTAGTTCGACTTCGTACGCAATCTGAACTGCACGGGTGCGGCTCGACGCCGGTACGTATTCGATGGGTGTGGAGAGGTCTTTGATACTCCTCCACGCTCCGTCGATGCCCTCGAAGATTCGAAAACGGTTTCGGTGGTGCCAGGCGAATTCAACGGGCTCGAGGTCTTTTCGCCCAAAGAATTCAACGATCTCGGCAGCGAATGTATTTTCTATGAGCCCGGCGAGTGCCAGGGGTACCCAGCGTTCGCGAGGGCCCTCGATCAACCTGCCGACCCGCAGATATGCAGCCACCGCGAGCGCGATCAGATGTGCACTCTCGTGCATGGCCGATTCGACACTCGATGCCGTCCTCGCGGCCACCGAAAAGGTCAATCCATTCAACGCAGGGATATCGTGATGAACTTTCTGAACCCTGGCGACCCCGGCTTTGACGAAAAATCGCGCGACGCCGAGCGAGGACTTCGGGTCGTGACCCACCGAAACCGCGAGAGAATCGCGCTCGAGCGTCACCGGTCTGTCGTAGGTGCTTTCGACGAGTGCGTGCGGCCACCGCGACTCGACTCCATCGAGCAAGGCCAGGTTGCCACCATGCTCGACAATTCGTCTTCGATGCCGCTCCTGAAGATCCTGCGTGATGTCGATGAGCCGTCGACCTGTTGCTCGCGCCAGCAAGCGAGGATCGCCGATGGCAAAATCACTCTTTTCAAAGACGAAATAAGCTTCGAGTTCACGCCCGTCTTCGTCGACGCCACCGACCTCGGGGTAAGCGGTCGTCGTGTAGTAAATGGGCCCTTCTCCCACCATCTCGAGCGCCCTGGCGAGATGGACTCTTCCCGTCGAAAGTCTCCAGATTTCGGCATCACTGATATGCATCAAGGTGCGCAGCACGACAGGTGATGGCGTTCGATAGCGGTCAAGAAGGCGCGTCCAGGACTCGAGCAAACCATTGGTGAGGTCAGCCATAAGCGGGCGATTGGCCTGGTGTAAGGAGCGCGTCGTATTGCCCAGATAAAGCCTGCAGACGGCCGGTATCAAAACTTCGTCGACGAGCTCGTGCCATGCCTCGTTTCGGACGAACCCCGTGTAACTCAGATTCGTCGCCAATCGATCGCTTTCGACAATGGCTTCGAAGCCAAAGTCGCCCAGCTCGATATGGGTTTGTTCGATGATCACCCCATTCTGAATCAGCGTGAGCGAGCCCGGGCGTCGCAGAGTCGCATCATAGCGCAAAAATCCGCGTTCGGTGGGATGATCGATCACCTCGACGCGGCGTGTGGCGCGTGGTTTCAGATCACTGCCGGTCGCAATGATGTCCCTGTTTACGTGAATCGGCACCGACGCATAGCGACAGGCCTCGAGGGTCTCGGGCTCTCGCCAGCGTGTATGAAAGATGCTGGCCCGAGAGAGGAACTCTTTGAGGTGTTCGACTCGAGCGCGCTCTTTGAGATAGATCCGGTTCCGTTCGGCCTCGAACTCGAGCTCTTCGAGCGTCTCGTTTTGCCCTGCGATCCGAAGGCAGATCGGCTCGTCGCCCCCGGTCTCGACTTCGATGATCGATGGGTCGACGCCCTCGGCAGCGATCACTCCGAGAGCCAGATGTTTGGCGGCCTGCATACGCCTGTCGGTCGTTCGTCCAAAGGCATGCACGAAGAGGTCTTCGAGATGCTCGCGCGCCAGACTCTCTCCGTCGAAGTAGAGCTCGACCTCGTCACTATCGATCTGGAAATTCAGCTTTGTGGCCCCGAGGACGATCGCCGCCTGCACGAATTGGAGGATATATTTCTCGGGATTCGTGAGCTGGTATTTTCGCAGTTTTTCGCGCGCTTCTTCGGGGTCGAGGTCAAAGCTTCCTCGAGCATCGAGCTTGCCCTCACTGCGCAGGGTATCGAGAAGACTCATTGCAACGCCTCGATGCCTTCGCGACACACAGCGCCGGCGAGCCTCGGATAAAGCGCCGAAAAGAAGGCGCGTGCGCCAAGATCGGGATCTTCGCCGGCATATCTGAGACAGGCGGTTGTGAGCGGATGGTCGAGCACCAGGGTCACTTGATTTGCCTCGTCGGCTGGCAGGCGCAGTTCGGCGAGATCAATGATGCCATCAGCCGTCGAACCCGTGAGCGGTACGAGCTCACTCGCCTCGACGCGCGCGCGACGAAAGACCGGACTGTACCCGGCAAAGCGACCAAAGAGTTTTCGCAGTGCTTTTTCGAATGCGTCTTCGGCAGCTTCTTCGAGATGCACCAGGGCAAACCTCTTTTCGACCGGTGTGGCATCGATTCCAAAACGCACGAGATGATCACGCTCGTGCAGGAGTAAGACCGCATTCTCACGCGAAACCCTGCTGGCGAGCTCTCCCACGCTATGGGCGACGAAGAGCCGGTCTTCTCGCTCGAAGCGCTCGATTTCTCGAAGACTCAAAACCTCTTCACCCACGGTCGGAAAGATAAGCTCTTTCTTCCAGCCCTTTACGGTCTCAGGTGCGTGGCGAGCGAGCGAGGCGACCAGTGGATAGAGTTCGTCGAGGGTCTGCAGATCGGCTGCCATCGCGGCTTCGCCGAGCTCGTTCATCAGGCGGCGTGGAAGTTCTTCGGTCGCGATGCGATCGAGAATTACGTCGATTCGCTCGTAGCCCCTGTCATGCACCACGTCATCGCGTGTCAGGGTATGTTCCAGATAGCGCGAGTCGACCTTGAATTGCAGATGCGGCCAGCGAGCATCCTCGGTCTCTTTGAGCAAGAGGCCGCGGTTGTAAAAGGACGAGAGCGGGTTCATCTGGGCCACCAATCCCGCGACGAGTCGAGTGCCCTCTTCGCGGTGCTCCGCAGCACAAAATGCCTCGAGCTCGAATGGTTCGCGTACATCCTCGCCGTCGAAGTAGACGGGCAGTGGCACATGCTTGCACCAGCGCCGAACCACCTCGAAAGAGCTACGACGAAAGTCCTCGAATTGCGAGGATTGTATTCGTTTGGCGACCGTGACGCGCGTGCCTTCGATGGGTTCGGATAGCCGGTAGACTTCGAATGAATGGTCCGGCAAAAAAAGCACGCGCCAGTTCTCGCCGCTTCGACCGGTATCGACACAGACCCATTCGGGCTCGACCGCATAGACCGACACGAACCCGATACCGAAGCGTCCGATCTGTGTGTAATCCCCGTATTTGGTCGAACTAAAAAGCCGGCAGAGTTGCCGGTCGATGATCTGGCGCGTCATGCCCGAGCCCCAGTCTTCGACTCGGACCAGGGCAAGATCGTCGTGGAGCTCTACCGAGACCTCGACTTCACGCGTTCCGGCGTCGATGGAGTTCTGAATCAGTTCGCGCAAAAAAACGAGTGGTTCACTGAATTGGTGAACCACGTCGTCCAATATGCCCGCAATGTCGGCGTTCGCCATTTACTTGGTAGCAGCCCACTTGCGGATTTCGGTGCGGAAATGCTCGTCGCCCGCATCGGTCCACTTGTAGTTTTCGCGGATGTACTTGACGGTCGCCTTCTCGATGTCGGTGTAGCTATTGCCGTCTTTGACCTTTTCGAGGAGCGAATCGGCATCAGCTTTCGAAAGTCGCCCATCGCCAGCACCGGCGGTGAGTTCGTCGGCTGTTTCGAGCAGCGCCTTATCGTACTTCTTGCCGTCGATTTCTTTGTAATAAGACATGATTCCCTCGTAGTGGTGGTGAATTGTGGCGACACGCTAGCAAATCTCAGATGCATCGTCAGCAGGATTTGTGGCCGGCAATGCTGCGTCAATTCGCTGCGATTTCAGTGAGGCCGTTCATAATCTTCGCGTTCAAAGGCTGCGCAGATACGTAATCAGATCTCGTCGCTCGCTCTCGGCGAGCTCGCAGCCGTAGGTATGCCCCTGCGAGCCCTGTCCGAGCGCATCGTCTTCGGGACGATCTTCGAGACAGAAGAGCTGATCGAGGGACTCCACCGAACCATTGTGTAAAAAGCGAGTCTGAAAATCGATCCCCGTCATGCGCGGAGCCTTGATGCCGCCGGTGACGACGTACGACTCGCCGCCGTCGTCGAGGCCGCAGCAGAGGGTGCCATTTTCATCAGGTCCGAAGATATATTGCATCTGATCATCGACCCCGAGTTCTTCGTAGCTGTAGGCCTGATTGCTCTCGCCGCTCGGCCCCATATGACAATCGAGGCAGCCCTCTTCGACAAAGACTGCGGCCCCTCGCGCGACGGCGTCGTCATCGAGTTCGCTTTCGAGCGGCGGCACGCGCAGCGAGCGGATGTAGGCCTCGAGAGGTTCGATGCGCTCCTGCGTCCAGACCTCGGTGTCGGCCACTCCAAGCGCGACGAAGCCGACGATGAACTGATCGAGCCGATTGGTGCCACCGGTCCACGAGAGCATCTCGGTCGGCATGTCCATCGCCTCGCGCTGCTCGGCCGAAGGCAGATTCCAGAGACTCAAGATGCGCGAGACCGTCCAGACTTCGTCATCGAGTAGCGGCGGAGTCAGAAAATCCATCGTTCCCGGCTGCAGGTCGAGAAAACGTGACTGAGCCGACACATCAAAGGGTCCGTTCATGCCCAGCGAGAGCAGTTCGGTGACGAGGCCGGCCAGTGCTTCGCCGTAATCTTCGCGCATCTCAGCCTGCTCGACATGGGGCAGCAATTCTTCTTTGATACGGGGGTCGACCATCTCGGTTTCGGGGTCGACACTGAGGTTGATGGCAGAGCCGAGCCCCGCGATGAAGCGGCCGTATTCGAGCTCCATATTCCCGTATCCGACCGCGTATCGACCGTCTGGCATCTGGCCGAAATGACACGAAGCGCATGTGAATGCATGGGTCTGCACATCGGGGGCACCCTCGACAGTCCCGGTCGACGGTGCGAGGCCGAGCGGCATCCCGGTCTCGCTCGTGGGATCGGGCACGAATTTGAGATTGGAAAACCCGGGGCCGTAATAGTCTTCGTAGTATTCCTGGCCGAATTCCAGCAGCGAAGAGGGAATCCCTATGGTGCCGAAGGTCTCATAGAAGAACATCCATTTGCCGCAGAGCATCTTGGTTTCTTCGTCGCGCGCGCCGGATTCCCACCGGTCGCATGCCCCCTCGATACGGTCGTATTCGAGTAGAGCCTCGATGTTTCGATCGGCGTCGTTGGTGATGGACTGCTGCGCCGGCCATCGGGTGGGCGCTTCGGGGCCGCTCGCAGATGGGTTGTCATCATCGCCGCAGGCGACGAGCAGGGCCACGAGGGTGGCGAGAACAAGGGTCTGAAATCGCATGGAAAAACCGCTTCGTTGGTTGGAACGAAGAGGTGATACGCGTTTCACGCCCTCGAATCAAGCCTGCGAGGCCGCGAACTCATGAGTGTTCGAGGCACAGTAGGAAGCCAGCTTTAGAAATCGAGTTGGAAGGGGCACTCGGACATGAAAGGAGGCGAGGCCGGAAATCGGTAGGTTCTGTGAATTGCAGTTATGGTAGGGTTGGGGGAAGCAATGTGTGCAGATGGGGGAATCCGGCCCCGCCTTCTCCACGGTAAGTAATACGCACTTCAGGCGGTTTTGTTCTCCCGATACGCACCGTATTCTGTGCAACTTTCGTCACATTCTCCCAAACGATTGTTTTTTATAGGCATTTACTCGTATTCAAATCGGGAGCCGAAAGCCGTAGAAGGCGTTTTTCTTGGATCGCCTACCTTGCAGACGACGAAGAGCAGTGCGAAAAGGTCACATGAGGTATCTCCTTCTCATCCTGCTCGCGCTCGTATTCAGCTGCGATAAATCCGAATCGAGCCCGGTCGAGATCGGCCGGGCCGATCTCGGTGAATATGCACTTCCTCCATCTTCGAAAACCCCCGACCGACTGAGCTGGCCGACTGAGTTCACGGAGTGGCACGAGCAAGAAGTTACCGGCGGAGAACGCCTTCCTGCGTGTCCTTCGGGCTGGACCAGCAAGCCCATCGATGACGAATTCGTGCTCTGGAAATGCTCCAGATTCCCGAAACTCAGCCTGGTCGACGAGGGCGAGCTCGCGGTGCATACCCGAAACGGCAAGGTGTTCATGGTCACCGGTACCGCGAGCTTCGAGGCCCCCGAGGAAACCCGGCAAACGCGCGACAAAGTCGAGAAAATCAATCAGACACGCGAGCAGGAGATCCCGAAACGTCACGAAGACGTGATCACTCGACTCTGGAAGCTCAAGGACTATTTCGTCGTTCTCTCGGCCGGCGAGACGGGCCTTTCCCTGCTCTATATGAAGTCGGTCGAAGATCTGGACGCGATCTTTGCGCTTCTCGAGCGTCAGAAGCGTTTTGCGAGGGTTGGTCGTCGATATCGGGTGGGGGAGTTCGACTACAAGATCGAGGCAGTTCATGCCGAGCGCTTCGTCGGCCGGGGCCGCGAGCGCTGGGACGCCAAGAAGAAGAGCGACTTCATCGTGGTCGAATACGAGCTTCGCAATCGTTCGCGCACAGTCGTGCATGACGACCCGGCAGACTTCACCATCATCGGCAGCGACCAGAGGTTCCGGCCCGATGAGCGTGCCGAACGCGCGTTTTTCTCGAGCGATCGAACGGGCAGGTACCTGCTGCCGCTCGACTATCGGAAGAAGAGAGAACGCGTGCGGGTCTTCGAGATCGAAAAAGAGATCTCCGATGAGCCGATGATCCTGGTGATCAACAATGACGGAGACAAAGTCGTCTTCGAGCTAGACCTGAACCGTCGTTGATTCGACGCGTGGACGGACGATGTCGCTTCAAGCCGAAATACGCCGTACTCTGAGGCTTGCTGCGCCGATCATGGGCGCGCAGTTCCTGCATATCGTCATGCTCTTCGTCGACAACCTCATGGTAGGTCGACTCGGGGCGGTCGAGCTCGGCGGGCTCTCCCTCGCCGGGGCGTTCTACAGCTTCATCTTCGTGATCGTAATCGTTGTGATGGGAGCGCTGAGCGCACTCGTCAGCGAGGCGGATGGGGCCGAGAACTACGAAAAAGCGGCACTCTATGCGCGCCAGGGAGTGCTCTTTGCGCTCGGCACGACGACCCTCACGATCGTCGGCCTCTTCTTCGCCGAGCCGATTTTGCGGGCCATGGGTCAGGAGCCCGAGCCGAGTCGAATCGCGGCCGAATACCTGATGGCGATGGCATGGACTGTGCCGGCACAGCTCTGCTTCTTTGCACTGCGGAACTTCACCGAGGGCACGGATGATTCGCTGCCCTCGGTGATTCTGGCGATTCTGGCAGCCCTGCTGAATATCCCGCTCGATTACGCGCTGATCTTTGGTGCGTGGGGATTTCCGATGCTCGGTGTGGCCGGAGCCGGCTACGCGACGGCGATCCTGAACTGGATGAGCCTTGTACTCTTGACGGGCTACATCGCATGGAACTCGCGCTACGCGAAGTACCGGCTCTTTCAGATTCCTCGCGTAAATCTGCGCGCCATGCGCGAGATCGTGGTGATTGGCGTACCGCTTGGCGGAGCAGTCGCCACCGAGATGGGCTTTTTCGTCGCGACGACCTTCCTGATGGGGCTTCTCGGGGCGACGCAACTGGCGGCTCATCAAGTTGCGCTGAACGCGGCATCGATGGTTTTCATGCTACCGCTCGGACTCTCGTTCGCCGTCAGTATCCGGGTGGGAAATCACCTCGGTCGGCAAGACCGGGCAGGGGCCCGCACGGCATGGAAAGCCAGCCTGGTCATCACGTCGGTCTTGCAGACGGCGACCGCGTTGATCTTCCTGCTATTTCCCGGTTTCATCGTCGATCTCTACGATCAGGAAAACGAAGTCCGCGAGCTCGCCATCCAGCTCTTGCGCATCGCGGGTTTCTTCCAGCTCTTCGACGGCTTTCAGGTCGTGGGAATGGGCACTCTGCGCGGTCTCAAAGACACGCGATTCGCGTTTTTCGCCACGTTTTTTGCCTTCTGGGTCTGCGGAATTTCCGTGGTCCTATGGCAATACCTGCGGGGCGATCCGACCGGAATGTGGGCCGGACTTCTGGTGGGGTTGAGTGTGGCATCCGTTGCCCACCACGTGCGCTCCCACTTGCAATTTCGCGAGGTCTGAGCGCGCAGTCGATACCGGTGATCCTTCGTGTCCAGTCGCGACTCTTTGCATCCAAAGAAAGTGACGGGATCGCCCGTCCGGATGGAGCTCGAGAGGGTGCGCAAATTATGCGTATAACCGCTCAAGGGGCGCAAAAAGTGCACCACGATAGGAGTGGCTCCTCCAAAAAGAGAAGAAGAAATCGTCGCAACATGCCGAGAATTCTTGCCGAAATGGGATTTCAATCGATTTTCGACAGATCTGGCACGTTCCTTGGAAATAATCAGTGTGAATCATAAGGTCATCCGATGGAGACTTCGGTGCTGGTGTTCGATGAAATCAAGTCCTACGTGGGCTTCAAAGATGAAGACGCAGATCGGATGGTAGAGGTCCGCCGATGCGTGCACGAGGAGTTCCCTTCGATCGTTGCGGCATTTTATGATGCGCTGAATGCCAACCCTCGCACCCGAGCAGTCTTTGAGACCCCCGAGCAAGTCGAGAGGCTGCGCGCCTCGCTGCACCGCTGGCTTGAAGACATCTTTGGCGGTGTCTACGACGAAGGCTACTTTCAGCGACATAATCGAATCGGTCTGAAGCACGTCGAGGTCGGGCTTTTGCCTCATTTCATGTTCGGAGCGATGAATATCATTCGCACCGAGATCATCCGGCATATCGTCGAATGCGACGAACTCGAAGAACCGGCTGAGGCCTATGTTGCCTCGATCAACCGCCTGCTCGACCTCGAGCTGGCCATCATGTTGCAGTCGTATTGGGATAATATGATGGAGGCCAAGCTCAAGGTGCCGGCCGCCCTGGCCTCGGGCCTTGCGCACGAGATCCGCAATCCCCTGAATACACTGGGGTTGAACATCACGCTCCTCGAGCGACGGCTGCGCCAGGTCGACGACGACGGACTCGCCGACCTTCTGGAATCGATGCGTGGAGAGATCCGAAGAATCACGGGGCTCACGACCGAGATCATGGATTTCGCCAAGCCCATCGAGATCCGGCCAGACTGGCATGAGGCCGAAGAACTGGTGCGCGTGATGCGCACGAGTTTCAACGGCACGATGGACGCATCGCGCATCGACTTCGTGGCCGAGATCGCCGGCGAGCCGCAGATCTTTTGCGATCTCGACCGGATGAAGCAGTCGATCATCAACCTGCTCTCGAATGCCATTGAGGCCATCGAAGACGGTGGCGAGATCAAATTTCGAGTCGAGACGAACGACGAGACCGGCACGACGATCATGGTGAGTGACTCGGGACACGGCATGCCAGCCGCCGAGCAGCACAAAATGTTCGACCTCTTCTTCACCAGCAAGTCGTCGGGGACGGGGCTGGGACTGCCGATCGTCAAGAAGATCGTCGAGGCTCATGAGGGCGCGATCGAAGTATTTTCGAGCGTGGGGCGCGGAACGACATTTAGCATCTATTTGCCCAGGCCGGCGCGGACGAGTTCGCCTCGGCGGGAGAGTGTTTGATGGCGAGCTTGTTGAGTGAAGAGATCGATCGAGGGGTCACCGGCAAGATTCTCGTCGTCGATGACGAGAATTCGGCGCGCCAGGCGCTGGCAACGCTCCTTTCGCAAGATGGGCACGACGTTCGCGAGGCGTCCGATGGCTACAAGGCCCTGGGCGTACTCAAGGAATTCGAACCCGATATTTTGCTCACCGATCTCAAGATGCCTCTGATGGACGGCATCTCGCTGATCCAGAAAGCGCGAGAGAGTCGCCCCGATCTGACCTGCATCGTCATGACGGCGTTCGCAAGCGTCGATACGGCCGTCGACGCCATGAAAAACGGGGCCAATGATTACCTGACCAAGCCATTGAATTTCGATGCGGTCGACCTGACGCTCAGGCGCAACCTCGAGCGCATTCACATGGCCCGCGAGCTCGAAGAACTGCGCTCGCAGAATGGCGCATCCAGAGCGACCAAGATCATCGGCAAGAGTACGCCGATTCGCGAGATGCTGCAGCTCATCGAGCAGGTGGCTCCGTCTCGGGCGACCATTCTCGTCAGCGGTGAATCAGGCACCGGTAAAGAGATGGTGGCCAGAAGACTGCACGACCTCAGCCCGCGCAGCGACAAACCGTTCATGGCTATCCACTGCGCTGCGCTTCCCGAAACGCTGCTCGAGAGCGAGCTCTTCGGGCACGAAAAAGGAGCATTCACCGGCGCGAGTTCGCTGCGACGAGGCCGATTCGAAGAGGCCGACGGCGGCACGATCTTTCTCGATGAAATCGGCGAGATTTCGCCTTCGACTCAGGTAAAGCTGCTGCGCTTTTTGCAGACCAAACAATTCGAGCGAGTCGGTGGAAATCAGACGATCCAGGTCGATGTGCGAATCGTCGCAGCCACGAATCGAGATCTCGGAGAAGAGGTCAACGAAGGTGAATTTCGCGAAGACCTCTACTATCGACTCAACGTCATCAATATCGAGGCACCACCCCTGCGCGCACGGCGCTCGGACATCCCGCTTCTGGTCAAGCATTTCGTGAGCATCTACGCCCGCGAAAACGAAAAACAGATCGACTCGATCGACCCCGAAGTCATGCATATTCTCGAGGGGCACGACTGGCCCGGAAATGTGCGTGAGCTCGAAAATATCATCGAGCGCGCGGCTGTGCTCTGCGACTCGAATACGATTCGGCCTTCGCATCTGCCGACGAATCTCGGTGCAAAGACGGTGGGGCCCAAAGTGCTGGCCCCTGACATCCGCGTCCCGGGCTCGACCCTCGCCGATCTCGAGCGATTCGCCATCCTCGAAACATACGAGTCGACCGGCGGCGACACCCATGAGACTGCCCACGTCCTCGATATCTCGCAGCGCAAGGTCCAGTATAAGATTCGCGAATACCGCGAGGCGGGAATGCTCGAAGATTGAACCCGAAAAGCTTTCGACCGACAGCCTATTTTCGTTGCGACTTTTTCGAAAGAAGCGGCTCTCGAAAGAAAAGGGAGGCCGGAGCGCGGTGAAATGAACTCAGATGTGTGCTGCCGAATCCAGCCCGCCGCTCTTTGCGCTCGAATGCGTTTGGACTAGCATCGCGCAGACCAAGAAGAGGGCCCAACCATGAAGAAAATCTACTGGTTTTGCATCGTCATGCTCGTCGCTGCCGTCGGATCGGGTTGCGATACGTCCAAAGAAGAACCTGTCGCCAAAAGTTCGAACGAAGCCGAGTCGAGCGCCGAAACCAAGACCGAGGCGCCTGAAGGACCCATTGCAATCGCTTCATTAAAGGTCCTCGGCTCGCAATCGACGATGCTACACGAGGGAGCTCCTTCTTCGGACCAGGTCAAAGAAGCCGTCGAGGACGCTCTCTACGATACCGAGGCTTTTTCGGAAGATGGAGAACGCAAGGCGCAGGGCAGCCTGACCTACGACATCCGCTCGATCGACAAAAAGGATGGGAACGCCGCCGTGGATGTCGCTATTTTCGGCGACCTGATGGTCCGAGACGAGCCGATCGAACTCAGCGCCAAAGTGATCGTCGGGAATGATGAAAACCCCAACGCCTCGGTGCGCGATCTCGTCAACAAGGCGGTCAGCGGGCTGGCGCTTCAGCTCGATGGGCAGGCTCGTGTGATGGATTCCGAGGATGGCGAACTGCTCGATTTCATCGCCGACGAAGACGAAGACGCCTCGGCGCGGCTCGCAGCCGTCCAGCAGGCGCGCGACCGCAGACTTACCGGAGCAGCGAGCACGATCGAGCCTTTGCTCGAAGACGATGACGAACGACTTCGGGTGGCAGCGGCCGCGGCGCTCGTTGCGTTCAAAAAACAAGAGACCTACAGCAAGGTGATCGGTGTCGCCGAGCGATTCAGTCGCGACCGAAATCCACAGCTCATGCCCCTGCTCTACATCGTGGGCGACATGAATACCGACGAGTCGAAGACCTATCTGAAGACCGTCGCCGAGGCACATTCGGAGCCGACCGTGCGCAAGATCGCCGAGGAAGCCTTGAATCGGGGCAAGGGAGCAAAGTGAGCATTCACCTCGAAGAGCGCGAAGATGTGCTCGTGGCCACGGTCGACCGGCCCGAGGCTCTGCATGCCATCGACTTCGAGACGATGGATGAACTCGATGCGATCGTCACGCGTCTCGAGGTCGAGTCGTGGAGAGTATTCGTGTTGAGGGGAGCAGGCACAAAGAGCTTTATTTCGGGCGGCGACCTCAAAAAATTCGCCTCGCTCGAGACTGCCGAAGACGCGCGTCGCATGGCGAGCCCGATGATCGAGATTCTGGACCGCATCGAAAAGGTTCCGTGCTGGACGATCGCCGCATTGAACGGGGCCGCCTACGGGGGGGGCGTAGAGACCGCGCTCGCCTTTGATTTCAGGCTCGCTGCGTCGCACGCCAAATTGGGACTCACGCAGGTACGTTTTCACGTCACACCGGGCTGGGGCGGACTCACGCGCCTCGTCGAGTTGGTGGGTCGACCGCGAGCAGTCGCATGGCTGAGCCAGGGTGCGGTGATCAGTGCCGACGAGGCATTTGCACATGGGCTGGTCCACGGTGTTTCTCACGATCTCGAGGGTGCCGTGTACTCGCTCTCGAGCCGCCTCGCGCGTCATGACCGCGAGTTCATCGAGGCGTTGAAAGGCGGAGCCCACAGAGCTGTGAATCTGGCGAGAAGCGAAGCGATTGCGGCAGAGCTCGACCCTTTTGCCAACCTCTGGGCATCTGACGAGCATCAGAAACGAGTACGAGAATTCATCGGGAGTAGCGATGAGTGAGATTCGGTAC
>CAYFTY010000012.1:0-16465 GCA_964346045.1 uncultured Bradymonadales bacterium
CGAAAAGACGAGAATAATGGGGATGGCGCAGCGCTTTGCTTTCGCGCGGGAGCACGTTTACAGGATATGGAGATGGTGCAATTTCACCCAACCGGCATGGTTGGCTTCGAAGGATGGGACGGGCGCCTCGTTACCGAGGCCGTGCGAGGAGAAGGCGGACGACTCTTCAACTCCGAGGGTGAGCGATTCATGGAAAAATACTCGCCCGAGCAGATGGAGCTCGACGCCCGGGATGTGGTGGCTCGCGCCATCTGGACCGAGGTCGACGAGGGCCGCGGCACCGAGAATGGCGGCGTGTTCCTCGACATTTCGCATCGCGACCGAGATTTCATCCAGGAGCGACTGCCCAGGATGTACGAGCGCTTCGAAAAACTCGGCATCGATATCGCCGAAGAACCGATGGAGGTCGCACCGACCACCCACTACGCGATGGGCGGAGTCGAGGTCGACTTCGAGACGATGTCGACCGGAGTCGAAGGCCTCTATTGCGTCGGGGAGTCGACGGCCGGGGTCCACGGGGCCAATCGACTGGGCGGAAATTCGCTATGCGAGACCGTCGTATTCGGAAAGGTCTGCGGCGAGCATATTGCCGGTTTTCTCGAGGCCGTGCCGGTCGAGCCCATCGACGATGATGAGGTCGAATCCATCATCGAGCGTTGGACTGATATCCGCACCTCGGTCGTCGGTGAAAAACCGGCGAGTGCTCTCGACGAGTTGCGCAAAGTGATGTGGGAAAAGGTCGGCGTGATGCGCTCGACCGAAGAACTCGAGTCGGCGCTCGAAGAACTCCAGGCGATTCGAGACCGCCAGGTTGCGATGGATGCCGAGGACCTCGAGGCTTTCGAGCAGGCGGTGAACCTGAAATTCAGTCTCGATGCCGCCGAGGCGGTGGTTCGCTCGGCCATCATGAGAAAGGAATCCCGAGGTGGGCACTACCGGATCAAATTTCCCAACCTCGACAAAGACTGGCAGCGAAACATCTTTGTGCGAGTGGGCGACGACAAAATCGAGGTGGATTCCGAGCCGGTCTCACCGCCTCGCGCGAGCATGACGCGCGCACTCGATGAAGATCATACGCTCGATTACCACCACCTCGAGTGAGCCGAACTCAGAAATTGGTGCGGAAGGTGGTCGGGTCGGTCCACGAAGAGCAACCTGACAAATTACAGGCCTGCACGGCCCATGCGTACCACGTGTCATCGGTGAGCTGGGCGATCGTCAGACGTGACGAATCGATCTGATCCTGGTCGAGGACCACAGACCAACTCTGGGCACTCGAGTTATAGACCTGCAGCTGCAGCTTGTAATGGCTTGCGCCCGACGAAGAACTCCAGTCCAGGCGCACCTGACTCGAGCCCACAGCCGAACCGTTGCTCGGGGATACATGCGAGGGTTGCGACAGCGAACCCGACGTGGGTGGGTCGGTCGTGCCACCGTTGTCGGTGGTTCCGCCATCGGTGCCGCCTGAAGAGCCGTCGACATAGTCGAAGCGGGCCCAGAGCGAATCGACGCATTGGTTCGAGTGGCAACCACTGACGCGCCAGCGGAACTGCCCCGTGCGATTCAGGCTGACTCGGACGCGAGTCGAATCCACCTGCTGCTCGGCGTAGTCCCTCCAGGCACCACGCTCCTGAATCTGCACGACGAAGTTGTAGTAGCTCGCACCCGGGGTATCGCGCCAACGCAGGCTGATTTCGGGCTCATCCACCTCGGCAAAATCCGGGTAGAGGCCGCTCGGGGTCGAGATCTGGTGCTGCGTGCCTCCTGAATCAGTCGAACCACCCGATGTGCCTCCCGAATTGTTGGAACCCTGCGTGGGATTATCGCTCAGATCGAAACGCGCCATCGTGCGCCTGACCTCGCGCTCACAGACCGGGCAGAAGCCGGTGCTGAATGAGCGCATCAGGCAGTTATGCGTCGGTCGATAGCGACCCTGCGAACAATATCCGGCGCCTTCAAAAGCTCCGACGGTGCCGCGTCGTGCGTTATCGGGCGTGGGCAATTGATTGGTCGTGACCATATCGGCCCAGGGAAGGCGCGTCGGCGAGCTCGAAACATTGGGGCCGGTCGAGCAATATCCGCCCGGTCGCGGCGTCTCGTATTCGTCGGCGAGATCGAAGAGCGCGTGGCCGAGTTCGTGGGCGAGGATATCGACTGCATTGCGTGGCCGAGCGAGCACGAGAACGCCATCCTGGGCGCATCCGCCGTGCTGGGTGGAGTTCACGAGCACGACGGTGACCTCGGCTCCGACATTACGACCGAGCTGGCGTGCTGCTCTCTGCCCACGCGCATTCGAGAAGAAGACGCAGCGTTCGACACCCGAGATTCCCGATGCCGTTTCGAACGCCGTATCGTGGGGGCGGGCGTTCGATCCGATTACGTTCGAGCGTGAGCGAATATCCTGCCGCCAGATATTGAATCCGTTCCAATACTGCCGGTAGCCATCGTAGTTCGAGAGCCCGCGAACGATACCGTCGACATGCCGTCGGAAGTTATCCATTTCGACATCTCGGTACCCCTCGGGCACAAAGAGGATGTCGACTTTGCGCGACGAGCTGCCGTGATTCACGATCTTGCCGGGCGCCGTCATGATGTCCGACTCACGCATCAGCTCCATCTGACGTGTGACCGGGGCGCCGGGATCGAAATCGACGCTGCCCAGGGTCGTGCCTTCGAGGGTCTCCAGCTCGAGGGTTCCTTTGACCTCGGGTACGCGAACGTCGAAGAGCCCGGCTTCGGCGATCACCGTTTGGGGGTCGACCTGTCCTTCGAGGTCGAATTCACTGCGCAAGACACGCGTATCGGGCAACGAACCTTCGAACGACTCGCCATCTGCCGGCTGAAAGCGAAAGCGCACGGTCTCGCCGTGGTGGTGCGAATGTGACTCTTCGGTGGCCTCCAGGGCTTCGATGATCGAGAGACCATTTTCGTCGAGGGCAAGCGTCACCTCGACTTCGCCCGGTTGCTCATGATGGTGGAAGGTATCGACTGAGCAGCCGGCCAAAAATACAAAAGCGACGAGAAGAGAGAGTCTACGACCTGTCATCAGTGTTCCCATGCATATGTGGTTGCGCAGCGCACACACACCTACACAGCAAACACTGTTCCAATCGTGCAATCGGAAGCACTCTCGGTGCCACCCAAACCGCTAAATAACTGCGAAATATGAGGATTGGTTATTTGACCAAGAGGATCGTAGAGCGCGATCCCGTCCTGATGAGGCCTGGGTGGCTACTCGAGTTGGGTAGATCGGGGACAAGAGACCCCGGGCAGCAATCCCCACCCGCGCTGAAATCGCGAGCCAACGCACCGAGGACCCCCGAGCTCAAGGTCGATTTGATGGCGATTGCGTCGGCGAAGGTCCTTCTCTTGCTCGAGCAGCCCGAGCTTGATCCTGAAGAGCTCCAAGGTATGGTTGAGGCATGAAGGCGTATTATTACGACCCGGTCACGGGCGCTGATCTTCAGGCGGATCAGGCTGTGGAAGTCGATTATGAGCGGGCCGAAGATATCTTGCTCGGGCTCGCTCAGGTCGATGGTTCATTTGCAGGCTTTTTCATAGGTGATGAGACGCTCCAATTTACCTGGATTACAAGCGATGAGGGAATCGAATTACTCATCGACATTCCCGCTGCCGCCGAGGGCGGAAGTTATCAAAAACGGGGTACTCCCGAAGAGGCCAGACAGGCGCTCGCTGATTTTTTCGAGACTTCTGGCCCTGCGCTCGAGCTCCTCGACGGCCTCGATTTCGTGCCCTTCTGAATCTCTCGCGAGCGTTGAATCGAACTCGCATGCCTTGCCGACTCGGGTGACGATGTCTACGATTCGTTCTCCACCAAGGAGGCCCCATGTCAGACCATGTCTACAAAGTCGTAGAGATCGTAGGTTCATCCACCGATAGCGTCACCGCGGCGATCGACCGCGCCGTCGAAAAGGCGAGCGAGTCCGTTCGAAATATGCGCTGGTTCGAGGTCGAAGAGATTCGCGGCCATATCGATGACCAGTCGATTCAGCATTATCAGGTCAAGCTCAAGATCGGCTTTACCATCGAGTAGAGTGGATCTGATGCGTCAAAATCAGCGGGCTGGGGCGGTTTCGCTCTAGCCGCCCTGCTCTTCTACTGGCAGGCCACTGCGACGCGGTCCTGCGCCTTCCAGAACACGATGGTGCAGGACTGCAGTATGTCGGCTCCGAGGGTGCCAAATACGGCCGTATCGTCATCGTCGACATCTTCGACAGACACGGCTTCGATTGGGAAACTCACGCCGGCAAATTCGACCGGTGTCGCCTTCGTCTCACCATCGCGCGAAACATACGCCGCCTCGAATTGAGTTTTGGGTCCCCCGGTGTCCAGTCGCACTTTCACATCGGCTTTTTCGCCGATCTTTGCCGTGGCGTAAGGGCGTCCATCGGCTCCGTACGAACCGATGTCCTCGAGGCCCGGATACTCACTCTCGAGCCAGGCCTTGATCTTGTGCTCGGGCCCTTCGACTACCTTCATCGACTTGCCGGCAAAGTCGAGCACGATGGGATAGTCAGCTCCTACCAGATGCGGTGCGAGATATCCTGCAATTCCCTGCGCATCCGAGTTCGGATGTTCGAATGAGATCACGTTTTCTTCGCGAAGTTCCGTGCCCGCGAATTTGAAGGCGACGACGCCTTGAACGGGCAGCACCTCGGCCTGGGCGCCGCTGCTCGAGCCAACTCTGCGGCTTTCGAGCACCGGAGCACGCACCCTGGTCGCGAACGAGCGCGTGAGGACATTGTGGGTCGATGCACTGTTGACGATGAAGAGACCTTTGCCGTCACGGACGCTAGCTTCAACCATGGGGATGCCGAGATCGGTGCCGTCCGCGGCCTTGTAGACCAGCGGCGCATCGAGCGTGACCTCAGCCTGCGGCTCGGGTCTGGGCTCGGGTTTGGGTTGAGGTTTGGGCTCGGGCTTCGAAGCGCACGCAGCGAGGCCGAGGGCGAGTAGTGCGATAAGGATCCGCATGGTCGGTCTGGGGCACAGGGCATTGACTTGAATGCCTGACCCGTACCACCCGGTTTCGCAACCAATCAAGCCAGAGAGCAGAAACCGCTACCCGATCGACCGCAGGGAGGTCGAACCTCCGGGGAAAGTCGGTGGCGTGCCGCCGGCAGGGGGCCGGCCCCTTCAACGGGTCAGGTCAGGGTCAACGGCATCGGCGCCAGGTTATTCGCGGCGAGCCCAAAGCCATTGTCGAGCGGCACTCCGGCCAGGCGTCCGACTTCGGCCAACACGTCGGCCGTATGCCAGATGCTCAGGTGTTTCCCGTAATTCAGACCGCTTTCGACGCGGTTGCCCTGACGATCCTCGCCGCCGATGAAAACTCCATTGCGATTGCGCGGGTCGACGAGTGGGGCCTGAATCCAGCGTCCGCGCTGCAGTCGGTCACCACCGCCGATGAGCACATGAATCTTGTTGCGCGTATCGTGTGTGCCCGTCCCCACCTCGCCGGTGAGTACGAAGATCGTGTTGTCGATGAGCATATTGCCATCGATATCCGGCGTATTGCTCAGAGTGTTCACGAATTGAACGATCTTTCCGACATACCAGTCGACCCAGCCTTCATAAGCCAGCCGCGCTCGCTGCGCGTCTTCGTGGTTATTGCCGTGATGCGCGACGTTATGGTGGAAGTCCGAGCCCCAGGGATTGCCCGTCTGCATATTTCCATTCGAGTCGATCCACTGCCACGAATCGATGCCGCCACCGAAACCGAGTACGGCGCATCGATGTGTATCGGCCTGAAAGACCAGCCGAATCATGTCGAAATAATGGTCGACCATCGCATCGAACGCCGGGCTATTCTCGGGCCGATCGGGGATCTGGTCTTCGGTGAGCGTGACCCGCGAGCGGCTCTGCAGGCGATTCCCCAGGTCGGTGAACGCTGAGACAAAGCTCTCGAGTTTGGTGCGCTCGGTTCCCCGCACCTGTTGCAGCATGCGGTCGGTGTCGCGTTTCATGAACTCGAAGAATTCCGAGCGGATCGCATTTCGACCCGGCTGAGGCGGCGCCGATGCGTCGCGAATCGGACCAATGATCGAGTCGTACGCGGTGTGCGGCTCCCAGAACGAGTCGAGCACCTGAGCGTTATCGTCAAAGCAAATGGGATTCGAGCGTCGACCCCACGAACGATAGTTGGCGCTCACCCGCAAGACCTGGCTGTTGTGATGACTTGCGATCACATGATCGAGAGAGGGTCCGAGAGGCTCGGGAAAGTGGGTGCCGAGCTGGTCGCTTCCGTGCTCATCGTAGGCCACAGCCGCCGTGAAGATGTCCGAATACGAGACGTCGTGAGCATTGCCCCAGAGGGTGCCGCGCACGCCGTCGACAAAGACGCATTGATCTTTGATGGCCTCGAGTCCATCGAGTGGTCTCGGGATCGTGAAGTCGAACTCCGATCCGGTGAATTCACGGCCGAAATCAAAGTCGCGACCCCAGCCATGCACCAGCGGCACGAGCACCACGCGCAGCGGAGCATCGGTCGTCTGACCGGTTGCAACGCGCGACGTGAAGAGCGAGGCGGCGAGGCCGGTCCCGGCGACTCCTTTCAAGAATGTTCGTCGGTCGATCTTGCTCATCATTACTCCTGCGCCTGCTCGAGCTTCTCGTTACGCACGGTAAAGCTCGGGGTTTCGATCATTGACTCGACGAGGGCGTCGAGGGCTCCATCATTTTCATCAAACGCCGCGTAGAGCATCTCGCGCTCGACGCGTCGGGGCTCGTCGCCCAGAACATAAGTGAAGTACTGGTCGGTGAGGCACGAGCGAAGCGCCTCGCTTTCGACGAGGGCATCGATGTAGCCAATGCTATTGTCGAAGTTCAGAACTTCCTGTCCGATCTGGAGCTCACCGCTCGCGTCGATCTCTACGTCGCCCTTCTCGACGGTGCGGTAGCGGCCGACGGAGTCGTAGTTCTCAAATCCAAATCCGGCGGGGTCGATGATGCGATGGCATCCGACGCAGGTTGGTTGCGAGCTATGCCGTACGCTCAACACCTCGCGGCTCGTGGCTTCATCGTCGTTGAAATCTTCGGGAACATCTTCGGACTCGGAGATGTCGGCCGGCGGAGCTCCGAGTTCGACGCAGAGCAATTGTTCGAGCGTGAACACGCCGCGCTTCACAATGCCGCTATCGCCCTCGCCCGCATGAACACTCAAGAAGGCGGGGTGCGAGAGGACGCCGAGTCGCTGGTCGGGATCCATCGAGATCACCTCGAAGCCCTCTTGCTGCGTCACCGGAACGCCAAAGAACTCTGCGCTATTTTCGTCGACATGGAAGCTCATGGCCCGGAATGGATCGAGCAGGGTCGCTCCCGGCACCGAGAAGATCTGCCGGAGGTCTTCACGGATGCCCTCGACGAGCGATGCGCGAGCCTCGGGAGTCAGCCCCAACTCGTCGATCTTTTCTTTCGAGAAGATCGCTTCGATCTTCAGATAATCGATGAAGAACTCGGTGAACGCCTCGGCGACCCGCGGGTCGTCGGCCATGCGCCGAGCCTGCTCTTTCAGGGTGTCGGTATGGCTGAGCTCGCCGGCGGCCGCGAGGTCTCGAAGCTCTTGATCGGGAGGCGCATTCCAGAGGGTGTAAGAAAGAGCGCTCGCGAGCTCGTAGTCTGTGAGCTTCTGAACGTCGCCCTCGGCCACGCCAAGCTCGGTGCGATAGAGCATATTCGGTGATGCGAGGAGCGCCATGACCAGGAATTCCGCCTGCTCGGCGCGCGTCCCCGGCGCGTCGGCCACCCGCTGCCTCGATGCTTCGAGATCTTGTTTTTCAGCGTCGGTCAGAGGTCTGCGCCACAGCTTAGAGCCCAGGTCATCGGCGATCTCGGCGAAACATGCATCGCCCGATGCGGCCACGCAGTCACGCACGACCGGGGTATTCTGCACCGCCGCCTGCGCGAGCACCTCGGTCGATTGATAGAGGCTGTCGATGTTGACGCCACTGACTCTCAGGCTCGAGGGATCGTTGTTGAGCCCGATGATCGGGATGTCGTCACCGAATTGTGGCAGGTCTTCCTGGCTGAAGACGTCGCCGAGCGCATATCGCACGGTGTTTGCGTACTGGGCCGGCGTCAGTCGCCTGAGGTGTGCCGAGGTCGGAACCACCTCACCCATGGGCGTGGTGACGGTCCCGCCGCCCCCGCTATTATTATTGCTGGTCGTTCCGGGATTTGTCGGGTCTTCGAATACGCCAGGGTCGTCGGCGAAAAGTCCCATCTCACCCTTGCAGCCCAGCGCACCGAGGCTCAGCAATCCGGCTGCGGCAAAAACCGCAGCCCTGCTGAACCATCGAACGCGCCGGCTTTCGTACAAAGCTGCTGGTGTCTTCATGGTCGTCCTTGGAGTTGCACCGTCTTTCGATCGCGTACAGACGGCGCTTTGCTTCGAGGCGTGTACTTTCATGTCGTCTTTCGAGCTTATCACGAGTCTACCGCGTGCGAGGCGAAATTCAAAACTTGGCCATACAACCTATAGAGCGGCGAGGGTTCGAAAACGGCTCAAGATTTTTTTTCGATGTACCCCACCGTCGAAGCCTTCCAGGCCAAAAGCTCTCGAGTCTGACGGCCTCGGCGGTGCGAACAATGCCCCTGGTGGGAATACGGGCCGCTACACTCGCAGCCCCCCGGAGCGAACAGGATGTTGCTGCTGCGATTGACAATATGTTTTTGGAAGGAGAGCTCAACCCGGATCAAGCCTCGTACGACTGGAAGCAGTGAGACTAGTAGCGTACCGTCGAAGGCGGCGAGCGGTTTCGTTCTTGTGAGGTCTAGATGTTTCCAAGATTTGTCGCAGTAGCAATCGCACTGGCCCTGGCTGCTTGCTCTCGCACCCCGTTGCCGTCTGTCAAAACGACATCTTCCCCGGGCCGCACCGCGACGTTCGAGTGGAATGAATGCCCTCGTTTCTCGTGGGAGGCCCATCCCACCCTGGGTGAACGAGCGGCCATCATCGTCGATGTCTCGCTCTCGGGCGTTCCTGCCCGTATGCAATTGGACACCGGGCTGGACAGATCGGTCCTGTATGGCAAGGAGTGGGCTCGAGAAGCGGGGTTGACTTTGCACCCCACCGAGGGGCGCGAATACGTCGAGCCAGATCTCGAGTTCGCAGGGCAGCACCTTCCGAATCATCAGGTCTTCATTATGGACCACGAGGCCGATCAGACCGTCGGGTCCATCGGAATGGGCTCGTTGCTCGGCCGAGTGCTGGCCCTGCACTTCGAGCGCAGACGCGTCTGTCTGCTGGACGAACTCCCCCAATCCCTCGAGAACGAAGCCGTCTTTGCGAAAGCACGCGTGGACCATCGCCGCTTTTTTCCTTTTTTGCAGGTGGGCGAGCAAGTCTTCGACGATCTCTTCTATGATACCGGGTCCAGTTCCACGTCGCTATTCGTAGGCCGCCAGATGTGGACGCAGCTCACAGGTTTGGATCCTGACTCAGGGGCCGCGGGAAAAACTTCTGCATCCAGCTGGGGCAAGGAGCTTCCTCTCGCAGTGGCCCCCACTCGCTACCCGCTGCGGATCGGAGCAAGCTCCCTGGGACGCGTGGATGTCTATCAGCGCATGGATCGAGCACAGCCATTTGAGGAATGGCCAATGAAGGTGAGCGGGTTGATTGGGAATGCCCCGTTCTTGGAAGGGTGGGTTGTCGTCGATACAAGCAGCAGCGGGCCGCGACTAGGATTCGCTGCCGACCCCGCTCGACGACATCTTGCCGGAGACCGCACTTTGTGAGCTGAATCTAGACCGGATTACCGAGGGTGCAAAGCGCCGCGAGCTGGGGGTCGAGAAGGGCGATTATGGACGCTTCGACTATACCGGCGCCGTTTTCTGCAGCTCATTCATCGCGATTCGAAACCCTCATTTTGATTCGGCACATGCTCACGTTGCATCGTCCAAGGGCTCCTCGTCGTTGAGAGCAGGCTCGGCCTTGTCTTCTTCTCGTTCTTCGGACTGATCAATGTGTCGCTTTCCAGGCTCATGAATCACCGACATTTGCTGATGAATGGCCGCACGAATAAAGAGCACAACGATGGTGAGGCCGATGGCGATCTGGATGATTGTCCAGATCCATGCGCAAGACCCATGAACCAGTTTGGTTCCGTGCCAGACCTCCATCGCCAAAACGGTAAGCACAAAGACCCCGACGAGAGCCCCAATACCTATCTTTTTAATTTTCTTACGGTCCTCGCGGTCAAGTCGGGCCACTCTGCACCTCCTCGCTTCTAGCTCCGGCCTCGCTTCTAGCTCCGGCGCCAGCAAAGTCGAAATCGAGCCTGAGACGGTCCAACGCGTATGCAGATGGTTCTTCGCTTTCGTTTCGCAACATGAAACACCCCGGCTCTTTGGTTCGACGGCGAGGTTCGCAACGCGACGTCGGCGAGTCAAAAAGAGCAGGCCGTGGATTATCGCCGCATTCATTCGCCGTCCACGCGTTACGCCCCGCTCGCAGCGCCTTCCAAATTCCAGATAATGCTTTGGGATCAGGGCTTATCGTCGTACCAATTCGCTACCCAGGCATCGCGCTCGCTCAGCACCTTCAATGCGTCGTAATAGGCGGCGAGTCGCCTGGCGAGCTCGCGCTTCCACTCATCGAGGACGTCGATGGCGAGGAAGTCCCCGGTCGCGACCTCCATCTGTAGATCGCCCATATCGTAAGCGTCGGTGACGTCGCTGATCGCGTCTTCGTCGATCTCTGGGTCGAATTGGATCGAACGAAAGAGGTCGCTGGCGCTGGCGGTGCGAAAGACCACGTCGGGCTCGGCCTCGAGCCATTCGGGCGAAACCGCAGAAGCCGCGTCGAAAGGGGCGTTCCCAAAGACGAGCTCGGACGCATGGATCGCCCCGTAGATTCCCAGGCCGATGTCTTCGGCTCCGTCGACACGCAGGGCATCGATCAGAGCGTCTTGCAAAAAAAGAGAGGTTGGATAGCCATCGTCGCCCTCAAAGAATGTCGTCGCCGCAATGCTGGTGTCCGGGTTGTTCTCGCGCAGCCAGAGCACGAGCGGCTCGACTTCGGCATAGGTTCGAGCCATGTCGAGGGGTTCGCCCAGTGATTCGAGACGTTCGCGATCGACCTCGATGGCGTGATGACTCCCACGTTTGAAGAATTCGACTGGCTCGAATTGGAGAGGCATCTTTGACCCTGGATATGCACCCGATGACCTCGACGTGACCCCGCGTCGAGAATGTTGCGAGCGACTCGTGCGTTGAAACCCGTACTTCAAGACTGCACAATCCCTGCGCTTTGTGTAGCCTATAGCGCAAATTGTGAAGAACGACCAATCGAGGTGAGGCATGGCCACGTCTGCGAAAACCGCGAGCACCGAATCGAGTCTGGATGGCAAGACCTTCGAAAAGTACAGCCCCGTTACGGGCGAGAAGCTTGGAGAATACAAAATATCGACGGCTGAAGAAGTCGATGCTGCCGTCGCAAGGGCCAAGCAGGCCTTCCCCGGATGGCGCGCCACGCCGCTCAAAGAGCGCCTGCGCATCCTTGCCCAGATCAAAGACATCGTGCGCGAAGACGGCGAGTATTTCGTCGACAAGATCAGCGAAGATACCGGCAAGCCCCGATTCGACTCGATGCTCACCGAGCTGATTTCGATCCCGCTTTTCATCGAGCATTACGAAAAGACCGCCGCGGGCGTGCTGGGGCGAAAGCGGGTGAAAAATCCGCTGATGTTCCCCTTCAAGAAATCGTATATCGAACATTTTCCGATCGGCGTGATCGCTGTGATCGCCCCCTGGAACTTCCCCTTTCAGCTCTCGATGATCCCGGTGATTTCGGCGCTGATCGCGGGGAATACGGCCGTCCTCAAACCCAGTGAAGTGACCCCGATCACCGGGGATATCGTCAAAGAAATCTTCGATCGCACCGATCTTCCCGAAGGTGTGTTCGAGATGGTCCACGGCGACGGCTCGACCGGTGCGGCGCTGACGCACGCGGACGTCGACAAGATCTTCTTCACAGGCTCGGTCGCGACAGGACGCAAGGTGATGGCGGCTGCCGCCAAAAAGCCGATCCCCGTAGAGCTCGAGCTCGGCGGAAAAGACGCCTTCATCGTCTGCCATGATGCCAATCTCAAGCGCGCTGCCAACGCATGTGTCTGGGCGTCCATGATCAACTGCGGGCAGATGTGCACCTCGGTCGAACGCGTTTTCGTGGTCGAAAGCGTCTACGACGAGTTCATGAAGATGGTCCTCGACCAGGTCAAAAAGATTCGCGTCGGCGGCCCCGACGAAGATGCCGATATGGGGCCGATCACCTTTACCAATCAGCTGAAGATCATCGAGAGACATATCGAGGCCGCCCGGAACGATGGTGCAACGATCGAGTTTGGTGGAAACGCCATCGAGCGCGATGGGCAGTTTTTCGAGCCCACCGTGCTGACCGGTGTTACCGAAGACATGGACATCTACCGCGACGAAACCTTCGGCCCGGTGATGCCCGTCATCAAAGTCAAAAGCGAAGAAGAAGCCATCCGCATGGCCAACAACCACAAATACGGCCTGACCGGCTCGGTCTGGACCAGCGACATCAAACGCGGCATCGAGCTGGCAAGCCGCATGGAGAGCGGTCAGTGCAGCGTCAACGACGTCGTGCAGTCGGTCGGAAATCCCGTGCTGCCATTCGGAGGCGTCAAAGAGAGCGGCATCGGCCGTTATCACGGCGACGAAGGGCTTCTGAGCTTCACGCATACCAAGGCGATCATGGTCGACTACGGAAAGCTCAATCACGAGCCGTTCTGGTTTCCCTACGAGGGCAAATATCCCGACCTCGTCAACGCCTTCAAAGGTCTTCTGGACGGCAATTTACCCAAGGCGCTCTTCAACCTGGTGAAGATGCGTTGAGCACGCTCGAGTAGTTATGAGCATCGATGACGACGCAGTGGTGCGGCCCGGGCGCGGCACCATCGCCGAGGTGGACATAAGCGCGCTGAACGACATCGGCGACGCCACGACCTTTGACTATACCGATCCACTGGGTATGGAGGCCGAGGGTTTTGTGATGCGATGGCGGGACGGGCTCGTGGCCTACGAAAATCGATGCCCTCACTGGTCGGTGCCCATCGACCAAGAGGCCAATCAATTTCTCGACGAGAGCGGCTCATTCATCGTCTGCCCGATGCATGGCGCGATGTTCGAAGCCGATACCGGCGCATGCTTCAGCGGACCGTGTACGGGCGATTGTCTCGAAAAATTCGAGGTAATCGAGACCGAGGGCGACACCGTCGAGATACGGCGCTCGACGCTAACGTTGAAAATCTAAGGAAGCGACCTCGACCGCAGGGCGCGTCCCGTCTTCCCCACCGGAGACGCTGGCGAAGTCGGCAGATGACAAACCACCACTACCTGGCGAGCGCGCAGATCAGTGGCGCCGGATAGTAGCCGAGCACGATCGCGGCCGGACCTTCGCCAGGCTTTTTGAAAGGCATCGCCTCGGGCACCAGCAGATGCACCACGTCGCCCGGCCGCATATTGAAATAGGTATCCCGATGATTGGCGATCAAGAGCGAAGTCAAGGTCGTGACGTGTGGATTGTGCGTAAATACGGCGAGCCGCGACTCGTCGGGCATCGAGCGCCCCCGCACGAGAAGTTCAGACACAGATTCCTCGGCTGGCGCTGAGGGCACGAGGCCCGCCCACTCGTCGAGTGACCCTTCATACCCTGTCTTTTCTGCATAAATCGCGGCGGTCTGGCGCGCGCGGACGAAGGGGCTCGTGAGGATCGCGTCAAAGCCATGCCCCGTCGCGGCAAGTGCGGCGGCGGTCGACTCGACGTCTCTGCGTCCGTCTACGGTCAATGATCGCTGAGAATCGCCCTGGCGATGATGCCTTTCGGCATGTCCGTGGCGAATGAGATAGAGCTCGAATTGCACGATTATTCCCTTTCGGGAGCCAGATCGAAATTCTCGAGGGTCGAGTCGACCGAGTTCTTGAGGCGCTCGAAATTCATGCGTTCGTCGAAGACCACGATCAGAAAGTTCTCGCCGGCTTCCACGAGATAGATATTTTCCATCTGCGGGCGTTTGGACATCTGTATGGTTGCCTCTTCATCTTCGACACTCCTCACGCAACGGGCGTTGCCGCGCTGCTCGAGGATATATCCGTTTTCGTCGACCATGATCGCCGCACGAATATTCGGATTGTCGATCAACGAATCCAGAAGAAGCTCAGCCGTCGATACTTTCACCGCCACGGGATCTCCACGCCAGGTAGGGGCCTCGACAGAATGATGCCTCGCCTTGCTTTTGACAAGGAGTCCCGGCGTTCCATGCATGTCTTTTGAATAAAGACGGCGCGGCAACGTCTGATCGATGTACACCACAAAGACCCCACGCGCCCCACGGCTCATGCATCTCAAACTCGCATTCCTCATCGCTTCTCTGATGCTCGCCAGCGCGTGCGCGGCAGGGACCCATACCCATACGACCGAGTATCGGGTCGTCGAACAAGAGTCCCCACCGCCGACTCGCTACCGAACGACCGATACCTACGTGGAGTACGACGAGCCCAGGTCTGATGATCATTATGTCGAGACGACCGTGGTCTGGGTCGAAGGCGAAGGGTACTGCGATCTGCATCACGATCACTGGGACTACCACGACGGTGGAATCACTGTCGTCGATCGGCGAAAGCGCCGCGTGCGAAAGCATCGCGAACGCCGTCCGCGTCGTATACACAAGACGGTTCACGTGCCATCCAAGAAGGTCCGTACGCATCATCCTGACCGCACTCGTCGGGCCGATCGCGACCGTCGACGGCCGTCGACCCAGCGCCCAAAGCGCAGCGAGCGACGGCCATCGACCAGGCGCCCAGAGCGCAGCGAGCGACGGCCATCGACCAGGCGCCCAGAGCGCAGTGAGCGGCGACCTTCGACCAAGAGGCCACATCGCGGTCACGGAGCCACAAAAGGGAAGACTCCGGCGGCAAGACCCGAACGTCGCCGGCCGACCAGGCGCGCTGCCAGGCCAGATACGAGGCGCGGTCGTGCCGTGAATACGCCCTCCAATCGTGGGGCTGTGAAGCACTCGGACCGTCGCACGACCGTCGGCAAAGATACCCGTCGTCGAAATGCAGCCGCGGCCCGCGACGCAGCACGGAAGGCAAGCACGAGCAAGTCCTCACGCCGTCCAAACACCTCGAAGGCTCGACCTGACCGCTCGCAACGCCCGACGAAAAGGGCGCGATGGCATCGCAAATCCGATGCTTCGGCCCGAGAGAATCGAAGCCGTCGAGCCCAGAGGGTCGACAAGCGCTCGCGTGCTCACAACCCGTCGAGCCGCTCTGAGTCGATGGTCTCGAAATCGAGACGCAGCGCTCAGGATAGCTCTCGTAATCGAGTCAGCCGCGAGCAGATCCGTGATGCTCGCAGCCGTCAGCATGGTATTTCGAAGAAGAAATCCAAGGGAGCGTCGCGCGACGAGCGCACATCCAGGCGCGACCATCGCAAAGATCGAAGTCCTCGCAAACGCTGAATCTACCGCCTCTCGGCGGCGCTCACTTTGCGCATTTCATCTGCGTCTGCCAGACTATGGAACGCCGATGACGAGTGAGGTAGTGGCATGGCATCTTTCGACATTCTCTTCAAAAACGCGTTGATTTTCGATGGCACCGGGGGGCCTCCCGAAGTCGGTGACCTGGCGATCGCCGACGGCAAGGTCGTGGCCCGGGGCAAAGGTCTCGATGAACGCGTTGCCGAAAAGGTCGTCGATGCCACCGGCAAATGGCTGATGCCGGGACTTCTGGACATCCACACGCATTACGATCTCGAGGTCGAGGTCGACCCCGGCCTGCCCGAATCGGTGCGTCACGGAACGACCACCGCCGTGATGAGCAATTGCAGCCTGGGAACCGCCTTTGGCGCGCAGCGCGTCGGCGAGAGCGACCCCATCGTCGATTGTTTTGCGCGCGTCGAAAATATGCCGAAACACGTGCTGCGCAAGGTCGCCGACGAGGCCGAAGCCTGGAACGATTCGAGGGGCTATCTCGACCACCTCGACCGGCTGCCGCTCGGCTGTAACGTCGTGCCACTGATCCCTCACTCGATGTTGCGCATCGAGGTGATGGGCTTTGAAGATAGCATCACCCGAGACCCTACCGACGAAGAGCTCGAGAAGATGTGCGAGCTCGTCGAGACGGCCATGAAAGAAGGCTACGCGGGCTTTTCGACGGATGCGTTGCCCTTTCACTATCTGGCCAACGATCCCAATCGAAAGATCAAGATCCCCACGCAGCACGCGACTTATAAAGAGCTTCGCGCGATCACAAGGGTCGTGCGCGAGTACGAAGGCGTCTGGCAGGCGACACCCCCCAAAGATAGCCCGCCCGAAATTCTGCGGAACTTCTTGCTGACGAGCGGTCGCCTGCATGGAAAGCCACTGCGTGTCACGGCGGTTGGGGCGGTGGGCGTGGGGACCCAAAAAAACCCCCGCTTCCT
>CAYFTY010000013.1:0-16288 GCA_964346045.1 uncultured Bradymonadales bacterium
GGGTCGAGATCCTTGCGATTTCTGCCGCCGGGCAAGAGGTCGTAGACGCTCTCGTCGACGCCCTTTTCGTCGCCGCCGTACTTATAAAATCCTTTCTGGTTCTTCTTACCTTTTCGGCCGTCATCGGCAATTGCGCGTAGCGCGGTCGGCTGGTCCCAGCGCTCTTCGAAGGCCTCGCCGAGCACCTTGGCTGCTTTGACACCGACATCGATCCCGACCTCGTCGACCAGCTTGAAAGGCCCGACGGGAAACCCGAATTTCTCGAGGGTTCGGTCGACGGTCTCGACGCTCGAACCTTCCTGCAGCACCCAGCCGGCTTCGTTGATGTAGGCGCCGATCACACGGCTGGTAAAAAAGCCCGGGCCATCGTCGACGACGATACAGGTCTTGCCCATCTTTCGGCCGACTTCGAGCGCGGTTGCGATGGCTTTTGCCGAAGTGTCGTCGGTCTTGATGATCTCGAGGAGCGGCATTTTATGCACCGGGCTGAAGTAGTGCATGCCGAGGATATTCTTCTTATTCTTCGATTTCGCCGCGATCTCTTTGATCGGAATCGTCGACGTGTTCGAAGCGAAGATCAGATTCTTATTTCCGAGTGCTTCGACGTCGGCGAGGATCGACTGCTTGAGGTCGATATCCTCAAAGACAGCCTCGATGACGAGGTCGCAACTGCCGATGCCGTCGTAGGTCGAAGTGCCCGAGATGCGACCGAATGCAACGTCGGCTTCGGGCGGGCTCATCTTCTTGTAGCGCACCGCCTTCTTGAAGAGATCGTTGCAGTATTTGAGACCCCAACCGACACCTTTGGCGTCGCGATCTTTCATGCGCACATTGTAGCCCTGAAAGGCCGCAACCTGCGCGATGCCTGCGCCCATCAAACCTGCGCCCAGGATGCCGATTTTATCTACCTCGACCGGCCTGGTGCGCCTCGAGACGACCGGGTCTTTGTCGACCTCCTGCTTCATGAAAAAGATGTTGATCAGGTTCTTTGCTACATCGGTGTTTACCAGCTCGACAAACGCATCGGCCTCGGCTTCGAGGCCTGCATCGAGTCCGTCGGCGAGGCCCTTTTCGATTACCTCGAGCGCCTTGAGCGGCGCCGGGTACTGTCCTTTGGTCTTTTTCAGCACGGTCTCTCGCGCCTTGTCGAAGACGAGCTTTCGGGCCGGTGTCGCCGCGACGAACTTCATGGCCTCGCTCGTCGGATCTTTGAGCAAATTCTGAAATTGAAACGAATCGTCTTTCTTATGCTCGCGATTCAACTTGCGAGCGTGCTTCGCCGCAACCTCGACGAGGATGTCGGGGTGCACCACATCGTCGACGAGGCCGACCTTCTTGGCTTTTTTCGCACTCAATTGCTTGCCCGTAAGGATCATGTCCAGTGCGACCTGTAGGTCGACTGTGCGGGGCAGACGCTGCGTTCCACCCGCGCCGGGAATCACGCCCAGCATCACTTCCGGCAGCCCCAATTTGGCATCTTCGCCTGCGACGCGGCCTTGGCACGCCAGGGCGACTTCGAGACCGCCACCCAGACAATTTCCGCTGATCGCCGAGACGAAGGGGATGCCGACCTCTTCGAAGGCCTTCATCAGGCGATGACCGTCACGTACCAGCTCGTCGAGGCCTGAAGCGTCACGCGCGAACTTCTTGAGCTCCTTGATGTCGAAGCCGACAATGAAGTCCTTTTTGCCGCTGTGAATCACGGCTCCTTCGAGTCCGCTTTCGCGCTTGAGTCCATCGAGCACCTCTTCCATGCGCGTGGACATGGCCGGCGAGAGGGTATTCACGTTCTCGCCTTTCACGTCGATGCAAATATAGGCGATCCCGCCGTCAATCCTCACCGAAACCAATTTCTCGTCATTCGCCATCATGTCCTCGACACGTTGTAATCGACGCCGTATTCAACCGGTCTTGACGCAATGTGTCAAGGCAATGAATGGGTATTCACTAACCTCTTGTTCGGCGTGTTTGTACACCGTGCTGACCGGACATCTGCATACCCTCGAGAGTCTCCGGGATAGCGAGCAGGCGTGGGCACACGACGCACGTTTCGACGATGCTCATCTTTTCTTTGTTTCTAGAGCGCGGCCTGCCGCGTCAGGAATTCAGCCCGTGGAGTCCGAAGCGGCCCACGCAGGATAGCCGGGCACCATCACATGCACGTCCCGAACTCCTTGCGACTGAAGAAAGGATGAGGCCACGCTCGCACGTCGGCCCGAGCCGCAATAGACGATGACCGGCTCTGCCGGCACCTCGTCAACGCGGTCAATCAGCCGCCCGTAGTGGATGTGCGTGGCGCCTTCGACATGTCCGTCTTCAAACTCGTCGTCGCTTCGCACGTCGAGCATCGTCGAGCGGCCGGCCTTGTAGGCGAGCCGCGCTTCGTCGACTTCGATCACGTCGTTCGAGGCCTGTGGAACATCGGAAGTATCGTCGTGGCGCGCCCAGCCGGCGACCTTATCGACCGCGATGCGCGCGAGCTGTCTGGCTGCACAGTCTGCATCTTCTTCGGTGCCGATGAGCACCACGTCTCGGTCGGCATCGATGAACCAGCCGGCGTAATCTGCAACCTTTGAAAGTGGCATGTTAAGTGCCCCATCCACGTGGCTCTCGCCGAAGTTCTCGAGGTCGCGCATATCGATAAATTGCGTTCCCGACTCGTGCAGCTTTGCCAGCGTCTTCGGCATGAGGCGGTCGGGTACATCGACGCGACCCAGATATTCAAAGCCGTCGCGATTGCCGAATTTCATACGTGGATAGTAGGTCGGTACCTCGGGCTGTCCGTCGAGCAATTCGTCGACGAAACCCTCGAAGTCCTGATTCTGCACGTATTCGGCCCACCACGCATGGCGGCGCTCATAACCCACCGACGAGACCGGAATGGCCGACATGGCTTTGCCGCATGACGAGCCCGCTCCGTGACCGGGCCAGATGGTGACACTCTCAGGGAGCTCGGCAAAGACGTTCAGCAGCGAGTCGAAAAGCGACCGCGCCATGTCTCGGGCCGTATCTTTTTCGCCGGCGGCGTCGAGCAAGTCAGGACGGCCGAGGTCGCCGATGAATACGAAATCGCCCGATAGAATCATGCGGGGCACGTCGTTGTCGTGCACCAGAAACGAGAGATGCTCGGGCGTGTGTCCTGGCGTGTGTAACGCCTCGAGGGTGACGCTTCCGATCGTGAAGGTGTCGTTGTGACGAAGCTCGACCACGTCGAGGTCATCGAGATTTTGATATCTCCAATCCTCGGGCGTCTCGCCGGATATGTAGAGCCTCGCCCCAGTCTGGTCGGCGAGCTCTCGGGCGCCGCACGCGAAGTCTGCGTGGATATGGGTTTCGGCCACCCCGACGATTTCGACGTCATGGTCTCGAGCGGTCTCGAGAATATGGTCAATATCTCGTTGTGGGTCGACGACGATGGCCTCACCGGCAGCCGGACATGCCACGAGATAGGCGTGTTGGGCGAGAAATTCGTCTTCGATATCGATGATCAGCATGATGCCTCCGGGTTTGGATTTAACGCACCCATAAGATGGGCACGGATTTGCGATTTCAAGCGGATTAGAGGTCGACGAATCAGAAGAGGGTCGCGAGACGGATCCGCGAGGACCATCTAACGCAGCTTGAATTTGGTCTGCGGTGCCGATAATTCGCAACCATAACGCTCCTGTCGATCATGGATACGTCATGAAATTACCCGGCATTTTATTGATTTTCATTCTCTCTGCGGCCACCGCCTGCTCCTCGAACCCACAAATCCCCGACGTCGAGAAAACCGAACAGGCGGTCGAAAAGAGTGCAGCGAGCTCGGCCGGCGAGCCCTCTCTCGAGGTCGCAGCCGAGGCCGCACGGCGATGGACCGGCATCGGTGTCACGAGCAAGGGCAGGGTCTTCGTCAACTTCCCGCGCTGGTCTGATGACGTGCCGATCTCGGTTGCCTTTCTCGAGAATGGCGAGCCTGTTCCGTTTCCCGATGCGAGCTGGCAAAACTGGCAAAAGAGCGATGAATTCGACAAGAAATTCGTAGCCGTGCAGTCGGTGGTGGTCGATGAGAAAGACAACGTCTGGGTACTCGACACCGGTAATCCGAAATTTCAGGGTCTGATTCAGGGAGCCGCGCGCCTCTTCAAATTCGACGTCGAGGGGCGGCTCCTCGAGACACACAATTTCGTGGCGCCCGTCGTCAAATCGAACTCGTACCTGAACGACGTACGCATCAACCACGAAACGGGTCATGCTTATCTCACCGACTCGGCGGCAGGCGGACTCGTCGTACTCGAGCTTGCATCAGGCGACGCTCGGCGTGTGCTCGACGAGCATGCATCGACGATGGCCGAAGACATTACGGTCGTCATCGACGGCACACCATGGATTCAGGATGGCGAGCCCCGCAAGGTGCACTCCGACGGCATCGCGCTCAATACAGACGGCTACGTCTACTACCAGGCTCTCACCGCTGACACCCTCTATCGCATTCCGGTGCTCGACCTGAACAACCCGGCAATCGATGACGAGGTGCTCGCTGCGAAGATCGAAACGGTCGCAGAAGTCGGCCCGAGTGACGGGCTACTCGCCGGGCCCAACGGCGAGGTCTATCTCTCGTCGCTCGAGCTGAATGCGATTCGGGCCTACCTGCCGAATGGTGAGATTGTCGTCGTCCACGAAGATCCCCAAATTGCGTGGCCCGACAGCTTTGCGATGGGGCCGGATGGCATGCTCTGGGTCACAGCCTCGAAGATTCATCCACAACCCGAGCCGGGTGAGCCCTTTACGATCTTGAAGACGACCCCGTGGCAGCCCTGAACGCAGCGCGCAAACGAGACAAAGATCACGGCTCGAGAGTCGCTACCACGCGCTCTGGGACTCACGGAGAGAGGCCAGCCGGTCGAGCTCTTTTTCGACCACTCGCTTGCAGTCAGAGCCAAGCCGCGCGTTGCTGTAGATCGCATAGGTGATGGTCGGAAGCGAGATCGCCGAGGCGACGATGAGACCGGTCTCGGTCTTGCCCATCGACCATCCAAGGATCGTCACGGCCACGACACCTGTCACAAAGAGGCCGACGATCGCGAGTTTTACGAAGTGCATTCGTCTTTGCGTGGCCAGCTCTCGATGTTTGGACTGGACGTCATTCCCGTCGAGCCAGGTTTTGACCAGGATCGCGACATGGGCTCTCGTCGCGAGCTCTGTAACGCTGCGCGCGCGATCTTCGTCGCCCCCTTCGAGCGCCTCCGCCACGAACTTCAAAAAGGTATCTGTATTGATGGGCCAGGCAAAGACTGGCTTGAAGGCAGCCAGCACCGAAAAGATGATAGCCGCTGCCGCGATTCCCCCGACGACCCCTTCGATGGCCAGCGCCTGAAGCAAAAGATGAACGTCAGTCATCTGAAATCGCCCGAAAGAAAGAAGCCCACGCGGCGCGAGTCGCATTGAACGGGATAGCGAATAGCATCATCGTCATCACCGAGTCTGCATGACTGTTGAAGGCCTTCCCGGAGTCCGTGTAATCGGGCGTGCTCAATGCCGTGCCCAGCTCTTCATCGTCTGGCCCCCCGAGCAAGAGCAAGACGAGCGCGACAGCCAGGTAGATGGGCGAAAATATCCAGAGGAGTGAATCCTCGGGCGAGAGCGTCCAGATCAGAACCGGAGGCGCTACGACGAAAAACAACGTCAGGCCAACCGCGAGCAAAAACGAGCTCACAGGTCCGAGCTCATCGCTGAATCGAGGACGCGGCAGCGGCAGGCGCTTTCCGCATTTCTCGCAGTTGACGTTCAAGAGCGGCTGGACCATGCCGCAAAATGTGCAGGTGCCGTCTTCTTTCAGACGATCTGCGTTGGTGAGTTCTCCCATCTTGACTCCTCGAGCCCTATTATAGCGACAAGTCAGCGGGGCGCGAAGGCCCGTCCAGAACGCCAGCGTCAGTCGACTTCATTGCGGGTCAAGCGGGCAGTCCGGCATCGACGGGACGACGAACTCGAATTCGTCTTCGCCATGCGTTACCGAGTACGTCCCTTCACTCAGGCCCGGAAGCTCGCACGTGGCTTCGATTTCGCGACACACGTCCAGCAGGCATTCGTCGCCGCTTCCACGCTTCCAGGTCGCCGAACTCTCGATGGTAATGGTCGAATTCGGCTCATCGACCATGGCGTTACACTCGGTCACAACGTCTTCGACACATCCCTCGCATGGGACCATCAAGATGCGAATCGGCAGCTCGGTGTCTGCAACAATATCGGGGTTCGATTCAAAGACCGAATCACCCATACCTCCAATACAAATCTGTCCTCGATTTGCTGCTTCGAAAGTCTCGGGATCGTCGTTCGTCTGCCCATTGTTGGTTGTTCCAGCATCGTGATCAGAGTCGTTATGATCAGAGTCGTTCGAGGTGTCGCCACACCCGAACGAAATGAGCGCGGAGGCCAAGAGTACACATGCAAATCGTTTCATCATCATCTCCTTCATGGTGATTCGTTGAGTGTTCGACTCCACTACACAATAGAGCGCTCTACGAAACCAGCTTCTTGTTCTGAGAGTTTCTGAGAGTCTCGTCTGCCACTTCGTCCATTCAGCAACCGCCGTACTGTGTCGCAAAACGCGCGACGCGGGTTCTATCCTGCCTTCGCCGCCGAGTTCGGGGTCCAAGGTCGACGCTTCATGCCTGATACCAAAGCGAGCGACCCTTAGCTTTCAGGACGTTTCAGATGATTCGAGCCAATTGAGCTGCAAAGGTGCCCTGAACAAGAGAGAGGAGGACCCCGATGGTCAGACAAATTACCCTGATTTTCTTCATGTTCGGTCTGGCGGCTTGCTCTGCCTCCGAAGGCAAAACCGAAAAAGGCACGCCATCTGGCGACCCGGTCTGCGGCAACGGTATCCTGGACCCCGGCGAGTCATGCGATGGGCTCGAATTCGGCGGCGAGAGCTGCGAAACACTCGGGCTCGGAGCGGGCGAGCTGGCGTGCCGATCCAACTGCCAGGCGTTTGATCGTTCGGCCTGCGGTGCGCCCGAGACATGCGGAAGCGAGAGCGTCGAAAGCCCCGAGGTCTGCGACGGAGGCGACCTGGCGGGAGCCACCTGCGTATCGCTCGGGTACGGCCCGGGAACCCTGGGTTGTTCGGCCAATTGTGCAGAGTTCGATGTGACACAGTGCGGCCCGCTGGCGACCTGTGGAAACGGGCAAATCGACGACGGTGAACTCTGCGACGGAAGTGCCCTCGGTGGCGCAACCTGTGAGAGTCTCGGCGCCCGAGCAGGCACACTTGGCTGCGCAGAGAATTGTCAGGTCTTCGACCGAACCCGGTGCAGCGCAGGATGCACCCCTGAGTGTGGCGAGCGCGAGTGCGGGCCCGATCCCACGTGTGGTTCGTCGTGCGGCAGCTGTGAAGAAGGGGATATGTGCACTGCCGATGGCGCATGCGTCTGCGTGCCTCTGACATGCGAGCAGGTCAGTGCCCAATGTGGAACAGTGGCAGATGGATGCGGCGGCGAGCTCGACTGCGGCGGATGCGATTTCCCCGCCGAGTGCGGAGCGGATGGCATGCCGAATATCTGCTCGTGTCCGCTGGTGGCTGATGGTGGCACCGTCGCCGTCGATGTGCCGACCGTCGAAATCACATTCGACATGACGGTTGGAAACCAGCCGATTACGACATCGAATACCGACTACAATTCAGAGGGCCGACTCGAAATCGTGGATGTGAATACCGGCGACCGGATCGCTTTGCCGTGGGCGTACTCGGGTCGAACGACCCCAAACGGCCTCGCGTATCCAACAACGCGCCGCATCGTGCCCGGTGTCTACGATATCTACTACGATAGCGATTCGGACGGCTCGGTCTGGCCGATCAACGACAATGCTCTCATCCTCGAAAACGTCGAGTTGCGGACATCGAAGACGGTCGACGTCGACATCCCGGTGGTCAACGTGACCTTCGACCTCACGGTCGGCAACCAGGCATTGACGACCGCGAACACCGATTACAACTCGGAGGGGCGCCTCGAGCTCGTGGATACTGAGACCAGAGACCGCATCTTCCTTCCGTGGGCCTATTCGGGCCGAACCACGCAAAGTGGGTTCGCCTATCCAACTTCGCGTCGCCTCGTGCCCGGGACCTACGAAATCTACTACGACAGCGATTCCGACGGCCGTTTCTGGCCCATCAACGACAATGCGATCATCAAGAAAGGCGAGAGCTTGCTGACCTCAAAGACGGTCGATGTCGACATTCCAGTCGTCGATGTGACCTTCGGGCTCACGGTGGGCAACCAGTCGCTCACGGCCTCCAACACCGATTACAACTCGGAAGGACGTCTCGAGCTCGTCGACATCGAAACCGACGATCGGATCTTTCTTCCGTGGGCGTATTCGGGTCGCACGAGTCAGAATGGCTTTGCATACCCCGCGACTCGACGCCTGATTCCGGGCGATTACGACGTCTATTATGACAGCGATTCCGACGGTCGTTTCTGGCCGATCAACGACAACGCCATCATCAAAAAGGGCGAGAGTTTGCTCACCTCGAAAACCGTCAACGTGGATGTTCCCGTGGTCGAAGTAACCTTCGATCTCACGGTGGATGGTCAGATGCCGACCACTGCGAATACCGACTACAACTCGGAAGGCCGACTCGAGCTTGTCGACAACGAGACCGATGATCGCATCTTTCTGCCGTGGGCGTATTCGGGACGCACGAGTGAGAATGGTTTTGCCTACCCGGCGACTCGTCGGCTGATTCCGGGTACGTACGACATCTACTATGATAGTGATTCGAACGGTGCGTTCTGGCCGATCAACAATAACGCGATTCTGCGAGACGATGAGAGCCTGCTGACATCTCGAACCGTCACGGTCGATGTACCCGCAGTTGATTTGACCTTTGATGTCACCGTCGACGGCCAGTCCATTACGAGTTCGAATACCGATTATAATGCCGAGGGTCGGCTCGAACTCGTCGATACGCAGACCGGTGATCGAATCATGCTTCCCTGGGCGTACTCGGGGCGCACGAGTCAAAATGGCCTCGCATACCCTGCGGTGCGGCGGCTCATCCCCGCTACCTACGATATCTACTATGACAGCGATTCGAACGGCGCTTTCTGGCCGATTAACGACAATGCCCTGATTCGCAGCGGCGAGTCGCTGACCTCATCGCAGATGGTCGACGTCGATATCCCGGCGGTGGATTTGACCTTCGGGCTGACGGTTGGAATGCAGACGCCCGACCTGAACAACACCGACTACAACAGTGAGGGCCGGCTCGAGTTGCTCGATACCGTGACCGCCGACCGCATCAGGCTTCCATGGGCCTATTCGGGGCGGACCACACAAAATGGGCTGGCTTATCCGGCCACGCGGCGGATCGTGCCGGGGACCTACGAGGTGTACTACGACAGCGATTCGAACGGTGCTTTCTGGCCGATCAATGACAACGCGGTGCTGACCTGCTTTACGGCGCAGTAGAGCGACGACACGACATGTCGTGGCGCCGACCATGCGGGCTCTCCAAGCTGGAACGCCGAATCTTCTTATGTTACCTCTTTCGGCCAGCGTGGGTGCGTTCCCGAAACGACTGAAATCGCATGGCCAAGGTCAAGACAGAAAACGCCACGAAAGGATGGCAAAAGCTCGATACGATCGGGCTCGTTGTCACGTTGGTCGTTTCGGCCTTTGTGCTCTTTGGAAATCTCTCCAAGCTGGGTGTGTGGGAGCCCTGGGAAGCCAACGAGATTTTCGTGGCGCAGGAGTACGCCGAGCGTGGGCCTGCGCCCGAGATTCAGAAACCTACCGACACCTCGTATAACTGGGCAGTCCCCACCAAAGATCAGAACCCCGTGGCGCGGTCGCTGCTGAAGACGTGGCTTTTGTCGCAGTCACTGGGCGTGGGTGAAGAGGTCGAGGTCGGAACGCTCGAGCGCAGTGCGCGAATGCCTTTTGCAATCTCGCTCTTCGTATTGATTCTCGGGCTTTTCCTGTGGTTCCGAAGAGTCTACGGCGCACGCTCGGCCACGGTGACGTGTATCGCCTTTGCGACCATGCCGGCGATCTACCTCGGCGCACATAATGTGGCGACCGAGATGCTCTCTGTCGTCACGACCTCGGCGGCCATCGCGTTCTTTGCCTCTCTGGTATTTGCCGAAAAGAACCGCCACCTCTGGGGCATTGCGTTCGGAGTGGCCCTGGCGCTCGTCTTTCTCGACCAGCGCCTGGTGGGCATCTATGTCGTGCTCGGCTCGCTCGCCGCGTGGAGCGTCACCGAAGTGGCTTTCGAACAGTATATTCGGCGTCGTGAGGGGCGGCCCGGCATCGTCGGCCGCTTCGAAAAAGTCAGCGCGTCGGCGTGTCTTGCTGCACTTCTCGCCGTGCTTGCCGTGGGATGGTGGTGGAACAGCCCGGGTGAAGACGAGATGTTCGAGCCGCATATTCTGCAGTGGTATGCCGCGCTCACACCGCTCTTGCTCTTTGCGGGCGGGTTTTTACTGGGCGGTGCTACGCGCGTGGGCCGCGCGATGATCAGCCCGTGGGGGCTGGGTGCACTGGCGTTTCCCATCGTCGCAGCGATGGTCGTCGGCTGGACCTACGCCGAAGCCAATCCGACCCTCCTCGACGGTGGAGAGGTCTTCGGCAAGATACCCGTGCTTCAATTCTTCCTCGAAAACGAGATCTTTGGCCGCAGTCTGGCCGAAGAGCATATGACCTTCGACATGTGGGTGCGCCAGGTCGGATTCACCTTGATTCCGTGGGTAGCGCTCGTGCCGCTGGGAATCGGCTATCTGGCGACCGCGACTCGGCCCGAAGATCAGCTCGACATTGTGTCCGAGCAGGAGAGTCTCAAGCGACTTTTCCTCGTATGGGTCTTTTTCGCGGCGCTGATCCTGATGGTGGCCGCTGTCTACAATCACTATTTCTTCCCGGCATACGTACCGCTCGCCGCCTCGGTCGGCCTGATGATGACCGACGAGCAATTCTGGCAACGAGCGCGGCAGCAACCGCTGCTGCCCTATGCGATGGGCTTTGTTGCCTGCGCTACGATCATGATGGTCGGAAAAGATCTCGAACGCTTTCCGACGCGTTTTGTCGAAGTCTACACCGTCATGGAAAAGGGTTGGGAGCTACCCGAAGGCTTCACCTTTGGCTCGGCCTGGAAGGCCCTGAAATACGGCACCTTCGTGGTCTTGCTCATACACTTTTTCGGCTTCTTTTCGTTCGCAATACTCTCGTTGCGCAATCTCAAGTCGATGCCAGGTCGGATCAAAACGGCCCTCGGGCGCGTGCGAGAGGGCGGCTCACTCGTCGAAGAAGTGCCCGACCAGCCTTTCTTCAGCCGTGCCGAAGAGAAAGAAGCACTGCGCAACCAAGAAGGCCTCGTCGGTCGTATCGCGCGTCTTCTCGAGACGCCTCGTTATGCCTGGATACTCGTCGGATGGTGCACGGTTGTCGCGGTATTCTTTCTCTATGATTTCGCTCCCGAACTCACCAATCACACATCGCAGCGTGGTGTCTTCGAGACCTACAAAGAGGTCTCGGATTCGGGCGAGATCCTCTATCGCTACGACGTCTCGATGAAGGACGAGTCAGTCTATCTGCAGGATATCCCGCGCATTCAGAACGCGCGCGAATTCAGCGAGAAATACGGCGGTGAAGAGCGCTTTTTTGCGGTGATCCCCCGCAAGAATCTGGCGCGTATCAATTTTGAGGTCCGGCGGCGCGGGCTCGACAATATTCCGGTCCTCGACGCGCGTTCGAGCCGGCTTCTGCTCATCTCGAATCAGATCGAAGACGGCGAAAAAGACGAGAGTTTCGTCGCCAGACATATCTTCGAGGAAGCTCCCGAGATCGAGTATCCGACCCTCTACGAAAACGACGAAGGCGAGAAGGTGCATCCTGTCTTCGACGATGCGCTCGAGATGCTCGGCTACAATCTCGACCACGAGAAAGAGTCGGATGGCTACGCCTCCTACCGATGGGGCGAGACGGCCGTCATTGACTACTACTTTCGCGTCAAAAAGCGGGTGCCGAATAGCCAGAAGATCTTTCTGCATGTCGACTATCCAGGCAATCGTATCAACGGCGACCACTACCCCAACGAGGGTGATTTTCCGACCAATTACTGGGTGCCCGGCGATATCGTCCGTGCCCGGCATCATCTCGAGATCGACAATTACGCAACGCCTGGTCTCTACACCCTCAATTTCGGATTTTTTCTGGGCTCGAACCGCATGAAGGTCGAGCCGCGCGAAGCGCACGATGGGCGCAATCGCATCACCATGGGCAAATTCCGAGTCGAACCACTCTGAGGTCGGTCATGAACGCTGTCGCGCGCACTCTTCTCACGGTTGGCATTCTCTTTGTATGGGGTTGCGATTCGGGTCCGCCTGCCGTCGAATACGAGGGCAAGATGCTGGCGTGGAGCGCTTCTCGCTCGATGACCTGCTCGACCTTCGAGCCCGAGCAGTATCCGCTTTTGTGCACGCAGTCTTCCGAATCGATTACTCCCGGTCCTCCCAACGAACCGATCGTGCCGGAGGGTGTCTTCTATCCACATCTCGAAATTGGGATGGAACTCAAAGATCTCCAATTGCCGACGGCGACAAACGGCTCGAATGTTTTCGAGGACCTCGAACCGATGGCTCAGGAGCGTTTTCACGGACCCAACGTGAAGTTCGACGGCGAAGTACTCGGACCGACCATGGCCGGGGCCACACCGTTGCGACTCGTGATTCGAGCTGGAGTCATCACGCTCAACAACAAAAAAGTCGTCGACCTCGACGAATTCGGGCTCGACGCGCGCTACAAAAAAGGCGGTGAAAGGAGCCTCTTCGTCGAGCCCTTGAAATCCGAGCTCGACGAAGCCATCGAGCGCAAGAACCGCGAGTTGAAATTGCTCGGTCAGGAATCACTCGGGCCAACGATCGATATCATCGCAGACCGCAAGACGCCGACCAGTCGCATGACTGAGGTGATCTATACTTCGAGGCAGGCGGGGCTCGAGAGTTTCCGTCTCCTCGCCGAGATCGACCGGGTCGAAGAAAAGGTCCATTGTCAGAGTTACGAAGACGACGAGCGCCCCTTCATCTGGTGGCGTTGCCACGAAGAAGCCGGCGAGCGTCGCAGAGAAACGAAACTACAATTCGTCGATGTCGGAGCGCTGGGCCCCATCGCGATAGCACCCCTCGAGGGCGCATGGACTCGCAAAAAAATCCTCGGACGGGGCCCGCTCATCGCAATCGACGCCGGCGGGTTCACCCTTGCGCTCGATGGTGAGATCGTACCCGCTCGAGAAGGCTGCGAGGCTGCGAAGGTGACGCTCTGCGACACCGACGGAAACCTCGACCTCAAAGGCCTGACGAAGCTACTCGAAGAGCATGGCGCCTTTGAAGAATCGACGATCGCGCTGATGCCGAAGGCCGACGACGTCGCCTATTCGAGAATCGTCGACACGGTCGCAGCGCTGCGTCAGAAGAGCACCAAGACGCGCCTCGAGTGGGTAAGCATTGCGCTCGATGACCTTCCCGAAAAACCCAAACCAACCCTCGTGCCACCCGTGACTCCCCGGTCCCGGTAAACCCGCTCACATGCCGCAGAGTTGAGCGAGGCTCGTGTAGTTGCCGGCAACCTGCGGCATGTCGAGGATTGTGATCATCGTGCAATCGCTGGCGGTGCCTGACCGTGCGTTGACGCCCGGCCCACCGCTCTCTCGCAACGTGACGTTATTCCACGAAAAGGTCGAGTTGTCGGCGATCGTGAGATTGCCATTGATGCCCGAAGTCCACTGAGAGGGCGAGCCACCGTACTCGATCGTGACGTGCTCGAGCTTGTTGTCGGGGGATCGGGTGTCGTCGAGATAAACCCCGCGCCAGTGTCCGGGGCCGGCTTGTGTTCCAGTCAGCAGGATGGGACTGGTTGCGCTGCCGATTGCTGCGAATCCGCCGCCGTTGATGCGAAGACCCTCGTCTGCGGGGAAAGAGAGCGTCGAGCCCTCGGCCAGTGTGAGCTTGACGCCAGCGGGAACTTCGAGTTCTCCACGAAAGACCAGCGGGTAATCCACATCCCATCGGCCGCTCGCGTCGAGGGTGTCGCGTTCGACTTCGAACAGGCCGCTACCGAGCTGCAGTGACCCGGTGAGGTCTGCGATGACGTTGGGTGAGACCAACAGGTCGAGCGTGTGGCCGGTGGTCTGCACCGGACCCGCATGGTCGATGGACGAGTCGTGCAGATAGAGCCCGGTGCCCGCACCGACTTCGACCACGACATCATTCAATCGCAGGTTCGAGTCGAGCGCCGCGAGCGAGACGGCATCGGCGTGTCGTACGGTGACGAATTCGAGCGCGTTCGATGCCTGCGTATTGTCGAATTCGATGCCCTCCCACGAGCCGGCGCCGGGCATTATGCCCGACAAGACGATACGATCGGTATCTGTGCCGACCAGGCTCAACTCGCCGAATACGCGCACCCTGCGAGCACTACCGATTTCGAATCTCGTGCCGGGTTGCGCGGTGAGGCTGGCAGCAGCCTCTACAGTCAGTCCGCGCGGCAGCTGATAGGTAGCGGGCACGCTCCACACGACATTCGTCGAGACTGAGTCGGTGTACACGGTCGATGGCGTCGTGCTTTCGAATGCACTACTGGCATCAAACGCGCCCACTTTTTCGGGCGAGGTGTAGAGGTCTCCGAGGGCGTTGTCCCTCAGAGTTACCGAACGCATGTTCACGAGATTGCCCTGACGTGACCAGATGGCATAGCCGGCGGTGTTCGAGATGACGAGTGAGTCGGCGGTCACCGTCGAATCGTCTTCGAGATAGATGGCCGCTTCACGTCCTCCGTCGCCGGCATACTCGATGTAGGTGTGCGATAGCTCGATGGCGTCGACGCCGCTATCAAATGCTTCGATACCGGCCCAGTGGCCTGCAGCTTCGTCGCGTCCGGTGAGGTAGACCGGTCGCTGGACGGTGCCATGGGTGACGAGCTTCCCCGGATTGAGCTGCAATTTGGCCGAGCGTTCAAAGACGATCACGACGCCTTCTTCAATCGTGATCTGGGCGTCTGCCCTGACTTCCAACTCGTCTGCGACTGCGTAGCACTCGCCAGCGGGCAAGACGATGTCGTTTTCGATCGGTCCTTCGAGCGCGACGAGGTTCGAGCAATCGCCATAGACCGCTCGACCTGGAAGACAGCGAGCGAGGCTGGCATCGAAGTAGGTTCCCTCGGCACACACATCCTGCGAGGGCACACAGCGATTTCGGTCGGGGTCAAATATCGTGTTCGAATCGCACGCCTCGGCAGCGACGACGCAGAGACCCGACATCGGGTCACGGATCGTGCCGTCGTCGCAGATGTCGGCCACGGGTACGCAGCGATCTTCGACGAGCTCGGTGCCATCGCCACAGACCACGATGCTCTCGGGGACACAGCCGTTGGCGGCATCGTACGTCGTGCCTTCGCCGCATAGTTCGTCGATCGGCGTACACACGTCGTCGATGCGAGCCTCGCCGCTCGCGCAACCCGAGTCGGACGGGCGGCACTCGCCATCGACGAGCTCGGTTCCATCACCGCACCTCACCTCAGGCGGGCTCGTCTGATTATTCGTGTTGTTCGTGCCCGCATGATTGGACGGGACCGGATTCGTTCCCGAATCATCGCCGCCGCAGGCAACCATCAACACAGCAGCCACGACAAACGAGACAAATTGCATTCCTGTAGAAGCTCGCATGAGACCTTTTGTTGAGGGGGCTAGTCAAATGGATCGGGACATTCTCCGGGATTCTCGATTCCGAAGATCGTCGTGAGGGTGTCAAAGATGTTGTACCAGCGCTCGGCAGCCGGCCACAGGTCGAAGATCACGGTCTGGATGAAGTTGCAGACCATGCCCAGCAGGGCCACCTTGATGCCTTCTTCGAGTTTCGAAGCGTCGAGATTCTTGATGACGATGGTCACCAGTGCGTAGATGCGGATCAGGGTCTTGTAGTACTCGACGATGAGTGCCACCGAAAGTCCGGCACCCGATGCACCGACGAGGGCATCTGATAGGGCGTCGATCTCTTCGATGACTTCCTCGATTTCATCATATCCCTGGAAGAACTCGAGCTGGTCGCCGCCGCCACGACCGTCGTCGATAAGGCCGTAGACCTCGCCGGTGTCGGGTTGGACGACCCAGAGAGCCTGGGTCTGCCCGTCGGCAGGCACGAAGCGATGCCAGCCGGCGTACTCGTCGAGGATCTGATTCCACCAGAGGATCTTCGAATCATCAGGCGTCGCCGAAAACTCGGTCGCCGGGTCGAAGGCGGAGCCCGCAGCA
>CAYFTY010000014.1:0-15076 GCA_964346045.1 uncultured Bradymonadales bacterium
GTGCTTAAGTCCCACTAGCGCAGTTCGTCTCCATTTGCCACATCTGCATCGTTTGCCAGAATTTACATCAGAGGATTGCGTCAACGATCGGGATTGCTTCGTCGGTCAGGCCTGTAATTCGCGAGGCTTCTGCGTTGATGCGCCAGGGAGTATCGCAAGTTTTATGGCCGACCCGACAGCCGTCCAGAGCGGCCAGTCTACTACGCTTTCGTGGGTCACGCAGGCAGGTACCTCAGCGACGATCACGTCTGATCAGGGCTTCACGTACGATGTGCCCGAGAGCGATGTCGAAGAAGGTTCGACGACCGTCAATGAGATCACCGAGCCCACGACCTTCACACTGACCCTCGAGAGCCCGTCAGGTAGCGTAACCGAGACAGCCACCATCGAACTCTTGGCGTCCGAGCCCCCGACAATTGCTGATTTTTCGGTCGATGCCGAAGAGGTTGCGTCTGGCGAGTCGGTCACCCTCACATGGGAAGTCATCGAAGCTGAGTCGATTTCGATTCGAGCGAATGGGACCGAGGTGACCACATCTGACGAGGCCGTCGGCGATTTTCAATATACGGTCGATGAGCAGACGAGTTTCGTGCTGGTGGCTTCGAACGCAGTGGGCGAGACCACCTCAGAGGCACTCGAGGTCAGGCTTCTCGGCACTCCGTCGGTTACCAGCTTTACGGCGACCCCGGCCACGGATGTCGTTCCCGGCGCCGAGGTCGTACTCGCCTGGGTCGTCGAAGATGCCGATTTGATTGTGATCACCGATAGCAACGATGAGGAAGTCGCCCGCGCGACGGCAAACGATTCGAGTGATACCGTCACCGTCACCGAAAATCAGACCTATACCCTGAGCGCCACGAATGATGCCGGAGAGACGACCGAGACGGTCGAGGTCACACTGCTCGATGCGCCTGAGGTCATCGATTTCATGGCGTCTGAGACGAGCGATATCGTTCCGGGAACGGCGATTGATCTGAGCTGGGAAGTGACCGGAGCCGATACCGTCGTGATCGAGAATGCCAACGGTGATGAAATTGTGTCGTCCACAGATGCGACGGGGACGACGTCAACCCAGGTCGATGCCAATGACACCTATACGCTCACCGCCACGAACGAAGCCGGCGAGGCATCACTTCAGGTCAGTGTGACGGTGCTGGGCTCGCCCCAGATCAATGATTTCATGGCTTCTCAGACGACAGATATTGCGCTCGGAGGCACGATTGATCTGAGCTGGGACGTCAGCGACGCCGATACGGTCACCATCGAGAATTCAGCGGGTGACGTCTTGAATACTTCGACGATGGCGACCGGCACCTACACCGCGACAGTCAATGCAGACGAAACCTTTACGCTGAGGGCATCGAATACGGTCGGAGATGCCACGCGAGACATCAGTGTGACGCTCTTGCCCACGCCTACGATCACGACTTTTGCGGCTACGCAGGTAACCGATGTTCCGCCTGGCACGCAGATTATTGTCTTCTGGGATGTGTCTAACGCCGACACGATCGCGCTCGTCGATGGCTCGGGCTCGCCGATCACGACATCCACCATGGCGATTGGAAGCTACGCGCTGACGGTGAATGGCGCCATCACGATCACGCTCGAAGCCACGAATGCCGGGGGAACTACGACTTCGATGCCCATTTCGATCAGCGTCCTCGGCGCGCCGACCATCACGACTTTCGATGCCACGTTCACCTCGGTGACGCCGGGTACGATGGTCGATTTGAGCTGGGATGTCAGCAACGCCGACTCCATTGCGATCGAGGACTCGAGTGGTACGGAATTGACCACCTCAACGAATGCAACGGGGACTTTCACCGTCACGGTCAATGCTACCGAGACCTACACACTGACGGCGACGAACGCCGCCGGCAGCAGTGCGCCCCTGTCTGTGACGGTCAACGTGCCAGCTGTCGTAGATTCGTTCATGGCCGATACGACGACAAGTATCTCAGGGGGGGCGGTCGTTCTCTCATGGACCACGTTGGTAGCAGACTCCGTGACGATCACAGGCGATCAGGGGGTCACGAATTACACGGCTCCGACCGGAGACATCGACTCGGGTTCGCTCACGGTTCGGCCTCAGGTTTCGACCGTCTATACCATCGAGGCCACGAATGGCAGCGGCTCGGATTCGACGACGGTCACCATCACCGTCGACGCAGCACCGCTCTATATCACCGAGGTCTTCTATCGTGCGGTGGGTGCTGATACCGATCTCGAATGGGTCGAGATCTACAATGCTGGCGATACCTTCGTCGAGCTCGCGAACTACAGCGTCGGCGCGGGTGGCTCGGACTATACGTTCAGCACCTTTGGGTTCAGCCCGGCGATCATCGCCCCCGGCCAGACCATCGTGGTGGGCGGCCCGACGAGCAGCGTCGATAACGGCTCACCGACTCTGGATCAGACGGGCACGATCATGCTTCAAAATGCAGGTTCGGCAAGCGATGGCGTGGGGCTCTTTTTCGAGCAAGCCCCCAATCTCACGGCCGTCACGCTTCCGGTCGACAAGGTCGTGTACGGAACACCCAACACGAATAATCTGATCGACGAGACCGGCAGCCCCGCCACCGAACTTTCGCCCGAAGTTGCCGACGGCGAGAGTCTCGTGCGGGGTGGACTCTCAGACGTCTTCGCTCAGAGCACCGTTCCGCAGCCCAATCTGCCGATCTTCGTCTCGTCGCTCTCGGTGACGCGAGGCCCCAACGAATCTACCGAGACCTTTACCATCAACGGCTTTGGCTTTGATGCGAATCTCGACGAAGTGCGACTCGGAACGGCTCTCTTGAATTGTACGAACCTCAGCCTCGAGGAGCTCGAGTGCAGCCTCACGAGCGCAACGACCCAGACCGGAGATGTCGATCTGACGTTTACGCGCGCGAACGAATATATCGAAGATACCAACGGCGATCCCGTCATCAGCGCACTCGCAACTGGCGCCCAACGCGTCTATACCGTGCCGAATGCGTTCTTTTTCGAGGGGCGCGTGACCACGCTCCCACCCTCTGGCATCACGGGCTTTTATTGCTCGTCGTCTGTGGCGAGCCCTCCCGTCGTCGTATCTGCCAGCACGAACGTTCAAGTCACCGGCCTGCTCTACGTGCAGGGCTTCACCGAGACGGCCAACGGCGATTCGGTGCCCCCAGGGTGGACCTTCGAAGTCGGATATCTGACGCGCGGCGACGTGCCCTATCAAGTCTACGACGCGTTCTGGACCGATATGACTACGCAGGTCGACGACTCACTCGATTCCGATAATGAGCATTTCAATGCAGATGTGACTTCGGCCACGGCGCTTCTGGCCGAGGCGGCGTTCCGTGTGAGCCCCGATGGCGGTACCAACTGGATCTACTGCGACTCTGACACCAAGAATGATCCCGGCTCGAATGTCGTCGAGTGGCAAGAGGGAGACTTCGTCGAATGGCAGTGAAATACGAGGTCGGCGATACATGGGTCGAAACGCGAACCTTTGACCGCGAGACGATCGACGCATTCACCGAGGTTACGGGCGACGACGGAGCACACCACGTCATCCCCGACGAGAAAGGGCGCGTGATGGCCCACGGGCTTCTGACAGCGTCACTGGTGACCTCGATCGGCGGCGACCTCAATTTCATCGTTCGCACCACGACCTTCGACTTCAAAAAGCCCGTCTACAGCGGTGATACGATTACCTGCACTGCGCGCCTGACGCGCGTCGAAGAACGCGAAGATCGCTGGCGAATGCAGATCGAGTTCGACTTCGTGAACCAGGCCGGCGATCTGGTGATGAATGGAGAGTCGTCTGGAATCGTCCCGAAGACCTGAGCGTCAACGTCGCTTTCTCGACCCAGATACGGGATGCCGCGATCAGCCGATGCTGAGATATCGGGCGGAGTGGTAGCGACCCGTTCGTTCTTTTTCGAGCTGAAGAAGAACGTTGTTCAAGAGCGATGACGCCCCGAAGCGGAACCAGTGGTTGTCGAGCCAGTCATCCCCGAGAGTCTCTTTGACCATCGCGAGATAGCGCAGCGCGAGCTTCGAGGTGCGGATACCTCCGGCGGGCTTCATGCCGACCATTTTGCCGGTCTTCAAAAAGTGGTCGCGGATGGTTTCGAGCATGACCAGCGTGACGGGCATGGTGGCACCGGGGCTGACTTTACCGGTCGAGGTCTTGATGAAATCCGCGCCCGCGTCGATCGCGATCTGGCTTGCGAGCCGCACATTGTCGTAGGTCTCGAGCTCGCCGGTTTCGAGGATCACCTTGAGGCGCGCGTGGTCGCAGGCGGCTTTGGTGGCCGCGACCTCATCAAAAATCAGGTTGTATTCGCCGGCGAGAAAGGCGCCGCGATTGATCACCATGTCGATTTCGTCGGCGCCATCATCGACGGCGCGACGAACGTCATCGAGCCGGTCGTCGTCGATGGTCTGACCGCTCGGAAAATAGGTCGCTACGCTGGCGAGTTTCACATCGCTTCCCTCGAGTTCGGCCCTGGCGATCTTCACCATGCGTGGATAGACGCAGACGGCCGCAACCGAAGGACATTCGCCGTCTTCGAGGGGGTTGATGCCTTTGCGACAGAGTTGCCGTACTTTCTCGGGCGTATCCATGCCCTCGAGAGTCGTCAGATCGATCATATTGGCGACGACGTGCAGACCAGCAATCTTGCTGGCCTTCTTGATGCTGCGGCTGCTCAGTCGTGCTGCGCGCTCTTCGACTCCGACGTGATCGACGGCGGGAACTCGAGGTGGGACGTAATCGCTCATTGGTTTCGCTCTCGGTTTGCGACTCTTGGATTATCCGAGAGCGTAATTCTGGCAGCCATCGGGCGCAAGGTTCATCATGTCGTGAGCCGTCCCGCGATGAAGGTCTCGAGCACCTGCATATCCCATATCTGCTCGTCACTGGCCTCGAAGGGATCGCGATCCAGGGCGATGAAATCAGCATGGTATCCGGGCTGCAGGGTGCCATGACCACCTTCCATGCCCGCAGCCCACGCCGCGCCGGTCGTATAGAGACTCAAGGCTTCTCGACGCGTCAATCGCTGGTCGATGTCGAAGGCGCGACCTTTGCGATCGAGACGGGATGAAGCGACCGCGATTCCGTGCCACGGGTTGGGATCTTCGATGGGAAAATCGCTTCCGCCGCATAGATGCGTCGTCTCTTGCAGGTCGCGCCATCGAAAGAGGCGTCGCAATTGTTCGTCATTGAGCACCTCGTCGAGCCAGGCGGCGTCCGAGTGCATATGAATCGGCTGGATGCTCGCGATGACGCCGAGCTCACCCATGCGGTCGAGGTCTGAGTCTTCGAGCATCTGGGCATGTTCGAGGCGCGGTCGGGTCGCCTCTCGCGCCGACGCCTCGCACGCTTCGAAGGCATCGAGGACGTTGCGCGCACCTGCGTCCCCAATCGCGTGAACGGCCACCTGCCAGCCAGCCTGTGCCAGCTCGGGGATGCGCGCCATAAGGTGGTCGCGCCCGTCGATCGTCAATCCGCGCGAGCCGTCGGGGTAAGTTCCGAGCAGGTAGGCGCCCTGGGAGCCCATCGCTCCGTCCGCAAAGAACTTGATGCCGGCGGCCGAAATCCAATCGTTTCGCTGCGGACCCCTCTCGAGCACCTCGTCGAGCCTTTCGTCGTTTCCATCAAAGAGCAGGTGCAGACGGATCGGCAGCGTGCCCGCGGCATGCATCGACTCGAGCATGTCGAGTCGATCGACAGGCATCCACGCCTTGTGCGCGGCTGTGATGCCAGAGTCGACAAGCCTTTGCGCCGACTGCATAAACGCAGCGCGATCTTCGTCTTCGGACGGGTCTCCGAGAGCTTCGAGTACCGGGTCCATCGCATCGTCGATGAGTAAACCGGTCGGCTTGCCGTCGCGCATCACACAGGTGCCGCCGGGGCCGGGGTCCCACTCAGCGCCGATGCCTGCACGATCCAGAGTCGCTTGATTCACCCAGGCTGCATGCCCATCGACGCGCCGCAAGAGCATGGGCGTCGACGGCCAGAGGGCGTTGAGGCGGTCGAAGTCGAGCTCGTCGGCGTCGGCCCATCGGTGCTGATCCCAATCTGTTCCCAACACCCAGCCGCTGGGCGAGTCTTCGAGTCTGTAGTCTTCGAGCGCCTGGTAGATGTCCTCGGTCGAGAGACTCGCACGAAACGAGATGGCGCCGACCCTCAATCCCAGTCCCCAGAGGTGAATATGCGCGTCGGTGAGCGCTGGAAAGACGCATTCCGCATCGGGTTCTACGACCTCGGCGGTCTTCGTCTCGAGCGCCTCGTCGCCCACAGCAACGACGCGACCGTTTCGTATCAGCAGGGCGTGCGTCGAACGTCCACCAGCGTCGAGATAGATTTTCGGGTGTTTGAGCAGCATGGTTCTTACGGCCTTTGGCAGATATAATGGTTCGACTCGCACGTGAGACTGCCATGAACGCCAATTTTCCAAAACCCGGAGAGAATTTCGAGGGCTATCATCTGCAGTCCATCCTCGGTGCGGGTGGCTACTCGAAGGTCTTCCGGGCGACCGAGAATGCGACAGGTCGCGCATTCGCCATCAAGGTCGCCAATCCACCCGATTCAGTGCGTGGCCAGACCGCCGAAAAGCGTTTCAAGCGCGAAGCCGCCATCATCAAAAAGCTCGAGTCTCCGCATACGGTGCGCCTCTTTCGTGCCGGTCATACTCGCACCGGCAACTTGTACATGGTGCTCGAGCTCGTCGAGGGAACGCATATCGGCGAGCTCGTCAATCAACTCGGGCCGGCCAACTCGCTGGTGCTTGCTGAGCTCCTCGCCCAATGCCTGACAGGTCTTGCCGAGGCGCACCGCTACGGAGTGATTCACCGGGACATCAAGCCCGACAATATCCTCGTGGTGGCCGAAAACGACGATATCATCGCCAAGATCATCGACTTTGGGGTCGCGAAACCGCCGGAGAACGAATACGAGAAGCTCACGCGCGAAGGATTCATCGTCGGGACTCCGCATTTCATGTCGCCCGAGCAGATCCTGGCAAAGAACGTGACGCCGGCCTCGGATATCTACAGCCTCGGCGTCGTCGGCTACTACCTGGCCGTGGGAAGCCTGCCGTTTCACGGGGATATGGCCGAAGCTTTTGGAGCCCATCTCTCAGACGAGCCCTTTCGAATTCCTGCCGATGTGTCTCTCGAGCCCCGCATCGAGCGCATCCTGCATCGCATGCTCGAAAAAGACCTCTCCAAACGATACGCGACCTGCGAAGAAGCACTCGCCGAGCTCAAGGAGTTTGCCGAGCCGCTCGATCGACGGCGTGTCTTCCGCACCACGATGCAGACACTTTCGACGATGCCGATCGTCTCGGATTTTGCGGCGACCGAAAAAGACATGGCTTTGCCGAAATTCGAGGAAGAGCAAACGCCGATCAAGAGGGGAAGGGGCATCAAGAGGGGGCCAAAGCGTAGCGAATGGCAACCCGATAGTCTCGCTGTAGACCGATCCGTGACCTCGCGTTCGCGAACCCGCGCGAAGCCCGAACGAGGTTATCACCCTGCCGATTATGCATGGTTTGCGCTCACGGCGCTCTTTGCACTGCTGACGCTGGTGGTGCTCATCCTGCGCGGTATGTGAATCTCGCCGGACGCCTTCGCATCCCACCGACAGACTGTAATTTCAGGAGGATGAGATGAGTACGACGTTCGAGGTCGGCGGTGAATTGGAAGTCAATCGAATGGGTTTCGGTGCGATGCGCATCACGGGCGAGGGCATCTGGGGCTGGCCCGACGATCGTGATTACGCAAAAAAGCTGCTGCATCGCGTGCGAGACCTGGGCATCAACTTCATCGACACAGCCGATGCATACGGGCCCGAAACCTCGGAGTATCTGCTCGCAGAAGCACTGCATCCTTACGGCGACACGGTGATCGCGACCAAGGGCGGTCTCGAGCGCAGTGGACCGGGGGCCTGGCCGACGAACGGACGACCCGAACACCTGCGTATCGCCTGCCATAATTCGTTGAGACGGCTCGAGGTCGACACGATCGACCTCTATCAATTGCACGCCATCGACGACGATGTCCCGCTCGAAGACTCGGTCGGTGAGCTCAAAAAGCTGCAGGACGAAGGTAAGATTCGATTCGTCGGCGTCTCGAATTTCAGGGTGAAAGAGCTCGAGCGGGCACGTGAGATCGTCGACGTCGTCACCGTGCAGAATCGATATAATCTGGGCGACCGGGCCCACGAAGAGGTCGTCGATTACTGCACCGAGCACGGGATCGGCTTTATCCCGTGGTATCCACTGGCGGCCGGCGATCTCGCCGAAAAGTCTACCTTTCAGGCAATCGAAGAGAAATACGACGCGAGCGCAAGCCAGCTCGCACTGGCCTGGTTGCTCAAACGCTCGCCAGTGATGCTGCCGATCCCGGGGACTTCGTCCATCGAGCATCTCGAAGAGAATACGGCCGCGACGCATATCGATCTCTCGGACGAAGACTTCGAGACCATCAGTAATTTATAGAAGCGACGGAAAGTCGTAGCGCTCGCCGAGAATGCGCTTTCGGTGCGCCGCGAGGTGCTGACTGCGCGCGTTGGAGCTCATATTCTTAAGGTAGGCTCCCTGCGTTTCGCGGATTTCGGAGTCCACTGCTTTTTGCTCCGAAGAATCGAGCGCCTCGAAGAAATCCCGCGCGAGTTCGTCTTCGAGTTGTGCGACCTCGGCGAGCGCGTCTTCAGGATCGATCTCGTGGAGGCGTTTCCACGCGGCTCGGTAGACGGCCTTGAACTGCTCGCGTCGCGCGGCCTCGCCGCATCTTTCGATGATTTCGACCGCTTGTTCGAGCACGGTCGTTGCGTAGGAATCGCGGGTAACGGGTTCGCGGGCCGGTTCGGGTTCGCGATGCCCGCCGGCGGACGCCTTTCGCGCCTTTTCGACCAGGGGCTCGATGTGACGGCGGCACGCCCATATATCGCGCGGTCTCTCGGCCATCGATGATACGGCCCGATCGATTCCCTGGCAGATGATGGCGGCGCTTGCGCCCTCGTCGCGCCATCGCAAAAGCAGCTCGACATCCCGGCCGCTCAGCGTCATTCCTCGGCCCGTGAGCTCGAGAAAAAACGCCTGCACCGTATCGAAATAGCCCAGGTTTTCGGCAGGGTAGAATTTCATGCGATCATCGACGGCCAGTGGCTCACGTATCGTGACATCGAGATCCGTCGACAACAAGAGGAAGCTCTGTGACCTGGGGGAGAGGATGTCGGTGGCCAAGAAAAGAAGAAAGGAGGACCCCAAAAGGATCCTCCAGTCTCCGTACGAGATGAGCCACGAGCTCGATGGGAGGGGCAGTTGCTCACCTCGATTAGGCTGCGCGATTAGCCTACTCAAAGATTACGGTCGTCGGGCACGGGCGACAACTCCCTCGCGCCCAATAGCGTGTTCAGCTTGAATACAAATCCGAGTACTCTCAGTTTTCTGAGGATCTACGCCTCGATGAACCCTCAGAAAACCCATGGCTTTCGAGGTCGGGATCGCCCAAAGGCGGCACTGAGACTCGATTTGCGAGGATTCTTCGTTTCAGGCATAGATCATGCTGTATCAGAGACCGTGGGCTTGAGCCCCGGGAGTTCTCATGACGTATACGATTCGAAATCTCGTCTTGTTGGTCCTCGTATCGCTGCTGGCCATCTCGTGTAGTCGCGACGATTTCGGCAAGCAGGCCGAGGGTGGCTCGCTTCGCGCCGACGCCCCGACCGACCGCGATGATCGCGAGCCGACTGTCGGGGATGACGACGGTCTCGATCAGGACGTAGCAGTCAATAACGGGGCCGAGGCGCCTCCAGACTACCAGCCTGGTTTTGAGTTCGATTCGGCGCTCGGGCTCGATGCCAATTCAGTGCTGGCCTTCAAGGCCTATCGGGCCATGGGCGACGTCAACGACAACGTGGTCATCGCGCCGCTCGGGCTGACACGTTCTTTTTCGATCGCGACGCTCGCGGCGAGTGACGCCTCGGTACAGGAATCGATTCTCTCGATCTTCGAGGTCGATACGGATCCTGGCACGCTCAATCAGAGCGTGGCTCAGGTGATTCAAGATGTTCAGACCAACGCAGGCCTCGACTCGTTGAGACTCGTACCCTCGATCTGGGCGCAGAATGACGCCCGCATTCAGGAGTCGTTCCTCTCGGATATCGCGTTCTATCACGACATGGGCATCCAGCTTGTCGACTTTGGAGCGATCGAGGCGCGCGACCAGATCAACACGTGGTTTCGAAATCGAACCGACGGCTACATTCAGGATGCAGTCGCCCCGCGGGCTTTTTCGCCCGATGCGCGTTTTGCATTCATCGACGCATCGTATTTCGTGGGCAGATGGGTTCACGCATTTGATTCTGAAGCCGGGTACGACACGACCTTTGCTGGAGCACGCGAAGGCGTCTCGGTGCGCATGATGGCGCTCAATCAGTCGCTGCGCTATTTCGAAGATGCTGAGTCTCAGGCAGTCGTGCTTCCCTACGATAACGGATTCTCGCTGGTCGCGGTCTTGCCGCGTGATGGCGCGATCGAGAATGTCGAATCGACACTCTCGCAGGCGTGGTTGGACGAGCGTCTTGCGACCACCGAGGTTTTGCCGCTCGAGGTTGCCTTCCCCCGTGTCGAGACACAGGGCCGTTTCGATCTCGCGCAGCAGGGCGACGCCATCGACCTGGGAAGCGGTGCCCGCAGCCCCGATGCCTTTGCCAATGCCGGAGATTCGCTCTTGCTCGGCAATATCCTGCAGCGCACGTCGATCCGATTCGAAGACACGACCACCACGGCGGTTCAGCCGGACGGCGACGCTGCGATGGGCCCGACCATAGAGGCCGGACCCGACGAGCCCATCTCAGTCGTTTTCGATCGTCCCTTCATCTTCCTGGTGCGCGACGAACTCACTGGAGCCATCGTGCTCATCGGTCGTGTCGCCCAACCTCGTGCCATCTGAGTCGCCGCCTGAAGATTGTTTCGGATCTCTGCGGCGTGCGAGTATTCCCTCCGAGGGCCCCTGGTCGGCTGAGCACTCGTTTCGATCCTGGTGGTTAGAGTCACAGGGCGGCGCCGTCTTTTTCGTTCCTCGCTCTCGGTTTCGTCCCTCGCTCTCGGTTTCGTCCATTGCTCTCCTCGTTGCTCGGGTGGGGCGATCTTCGTCGTCCTCGGGGTCGCGCCAGATTCGGTCGCGTGATACGCTCGCGACAACTCTCGGAAAGCAATCTGCGATGGCTCGAAAGAACCCCCGACAGATCATCGAAATCGATCCTACGAACGGGGAAGATCCTTACGATCTCAGTGGGATGCCCGAGCATCACCCCGATCGGAAGTATATCGCCGTTGCAGGAAATATAGGCGCAGGCAAGTCCTCGATCGTCGAGTTTCTATGCGATCGATACGATATCGAGCCGTTTTTCGAGCCCAACGAGACCAACCCCTATCTCGAAGATTTTTACGAGAGTATGGAGCGGTGGTCTTTCCATTCGCAGGTCTATTTTCTCTCGGCAAAATTCAAGCTGCATCAGGAGCTCGATGCACTCGACCACAGCGTCGTGCAGGACCGTACGATCTGGGAAGACGCCGAGATTTTTGCCGAGAATCTCTTCCGGCAAAAGACGATGTCCGAGCGCGATTACGACACGTACCGACTGCTCTACGAGTCGATTCGAGACAAGATTCGTCCGCCCGATCTGATGCTCTACATGCGATGTCCGGTAAGCACCGTGCGCAAGCGCATCGCGCAGCGAGGACGCGCGATGGAAGCCGATATCCCGGTCAAATATCTGCGCCGCTTGCACCGGCTCTACGAAAAGTGGATCGACAATTACCAGCTATCGCCGCTGGTGATCATTCCCACCAATAAGCTCGACTACCTCACGGATCTCGTCGACCAACACGATGTGTTGAAAACGATCGAGAAATATCTCTAGGCCAGAGAATTCGAAATTAGCGCAGGCGACCACCGAAGTCGCTCACCGAACGCGCATTTTTGTAGAAGAGGAAATTCGAGTTGGGGTCGGTCGAGATCACGCGATAGACACCGCCGCTCTGGAAGGTATCGACCCGCGCCGGGAAGACACCCTCGGTCGTGTAGGCGCGCGACTGAAAATTCGAATTGGAATCGAAGTCGAATGTCAGGCCTTCGACTGGCTCGACGGCAAATGCGTCGTCAACGGGTTCTCCGTCCTGGCGCACGTTCGGCCCCGGATAGAGGTAGAAGCTGAAGTAGGGGCCGACATAGATCTCGCCGGTGCGCACGCGTGAGGCGCGGACCTGCTGATCGGTATCCAGGGTCTCTTGCGAGCCGAGGACCGGCACGCAAATCCCGTTATCGCTTGTTCTTCCGCTTACGTACCCGCTTCGATCGCCGACGACAATCCACTCGTCGTTGGGACGAATTTCGTAGGCGGTTCCCTGCGGGAAGCAATTGCGAACCGGAAGCTCTTGTGAATAGCGCAGCTCGCCGTCGACTTCTTCGTCGATCGTGGCCACCCAGAGCTGATTGGCTTCGAGCTTGACGATCTCATAGGTCGTGAAGTCTTCGAATTCGCTCTCGAATCCATCGCAATCATCATCGGCTTCGCTGTTGACGCGGAGTCGGTCGCCGACCTGTGCCCCGGCCGAGCAGAGGTCGAGCCCCTGCACGTTGAGGCGGATCGCTTCGCGTCCGTTGATCTCGGTCGCGTTGATGTCGAAGACGCCGTCCGTGCGGCGACTTGCGGGCAGAGGGCCTTCGTATTCGACGGACCAGGCCTCGGATACGACGCGCTCGTCGATACGATTCGAGACCGTCTGCAGTTCGGTGGCGGTATCGTCGCTATTCCAGACTCGGAAGATCGTCTCGTTCTGCAGGATATCTGCTCGCGCGAGATCCTCGACGTTCGGGAAATCATTTGGATCGAGGTCGAGCGAAGAAATCTCGAGAGGCTGGGGCAGAAGCGGTGAGTCACAGCGCACATTTCGCGGGGCCCCCGGAAAGCTCGCAAAACGATTCATGTCTTGCGTGACTTCGTTGGGGATCTCGCAGGTGCCGCGCGTGACTCGGCTCGGTACCCCATTGATGTCCTGCAGCGAAAAACGCGGATTGACGATCGTCGCTACCTCTTCGTTGCAGAAGAATCGCGTGGCGAGCAGGTTCTCATTGCAGTCATCACCGCATGGTGCCTCACAATCTCCAATTGCATCTTCACGCGCCTCGAGGGGGAATTCGGGCACGAAAATGCACCGGGTCTCATCGAGAGGATCAAGGGCTTCGCCCGTTTGTTCATCCACTCCGGGGTCATCGCCGATCCTGTAGATGAACTCGGCCTCGATGAATTGTCGGGCTTCGGCGACGGGGACGCTGCAATAGGCGTCCATCGTCGAAATATATCGAATGCGGCCCGTATCTTCGGTGACGAAGGCTCCGTATTCATGACGGACGATGACCTCGTCTTCTTCTTGTCCATATGCTTCGAAAAATGCTTCCGAGCAGCGATTCAGCGTGTTGGTCTTGTCGAGACAATCGCGGCGGAAGGTGGCGGCCACATCGAGAGGCGTCAAAAAGACCGGCACGCCGATGCCCGAAGTGAATGCTTCGGCCGAGGGCTCTGCGGCTGCCGCTGCGTCGATGACCTTGTTGCGAGTCGCATCGAAGATCACGACCTGGCCTCTGGCGCGGTCGACCGCATAGACGAATTGGGCGAGGGGGTCGACGTCCACGGCATCGAATCCGCGCTGCGCAAGCATGCTCTCTGCACGACCCTGAGGGCCGTAGCACTCGGTATCTGCAGGGTAGTCGGCGACGCCGTCGCCATCGTTGTCGACACCGTCATCACAGACGCTCACGAAACTCGCATCGCGCGCTCCTTCGGAACCCGACGGAGCGAAACAATCTTCGTCTTCGCGATCGATGGCACCGTCGCCATCGTTGTCTACGCCGTCTGCGCAATCGAGATTGAGCGCGCGACCGGGGTCGTCGGCACCTTCGCTTCCGGTCGGTCCGTAACACTGCGGGTCCTGCTGGTCGATCAAGCCGTCGCCGTCGTTGTCGATTCCATCCGAGCAGCCGAATGAAGCGGTGATATGTTCGATGATGCTGAAGCTCTCGACGTCGACAATCGTCAGAATGTCGAGGTCGCGATAGACCACAAATACGCGCCCGTCGCTGGCCGCGACCACATCGGTGACCGTGCCGGGTAATTCCATGTTGCTGCGAGCGTCCGAGCCCAACTCGCAATCATCGGTAGATGTACAGCTCGCGCCCTCGTTCTTGACCAGATTGGACGGGCTTCCGACCGCTGTGACGATCGCTCCCGAATTCGGATCGACCGCAAATGCGATCGGCGTATCCGAGAGAGGGATCCGCGTCGATAGATGCGTCGGCCCCCAGAGGTTCACGATCGAGATATCGCCATCGATCTGATTGAGGGTGTAGGCGACCGTTCCGTCGGCCGAGGCTGCCACATCGACAGGCAGCCGCCCCACCTTGAGGTGCGTGACTCCTGGAGAACGCGTCGTGAGATTGGCCAGCCGGGGAATATTTCGTTCGAGCTGCGCAAAGGCGAGTTCGTCGGTGTGTTCGTTGACGATGAGGCCGATGGCGGCCCGCGGTCGCTCACATGGGCCAAAGACCGGGTCGAGCTCTTCGGTGTCGACTCGCAGGCAGACCTTTTCACCAGTCGCGACGGCGACAGCCGTAGGCCCCGAGAGGCTCACGGGCGGCGTCACGAGGGGATCCTGGCAGCCGGCCACGACGAGCGTGAGGGCGAGGGCCGAGAGCAGATGACGTTGTGTTTTCTTCATGGTCATCCTCAATCGATCTTCGCGATCAGCTTGTGGTAGCGGTCGCTTTCGGGATCGAGTTCGATCACGCCGACGGCGCCGCAGGTCTCGTCACGTTCTTCGCCACAATTCCCGCCCGCTCGGGCGAGGTCGTCGAATAAAGTCACGTATCCGCGGCAGGGAAGATTCGGATTCTGGCAGCGTGTGCCCTGGTCGAACGCGAACGCATAGGGGCTCGAACCGAGCTCGATCTCGTCGATGATCGCGCCGAGCGCGGGATCGATGACCTGAATCAGGTCGGCTTCGAAGCACGGCACATAGAGCAGCACACGCCC